>NZ_CP028083.1:0-122500 GCF_005491425.1 Lysinibacillus sp. SGAir0095
TTGGAACATTTAGAAGAATTATGGAAAAATGTCCTGGCACAAGTAGAACAAAAAATTTCAAAACCAAGCTTTGAGACGTGGTTAAAGTCAACGAAATTACTTTCTTATAAAGGTTCTAATGTTACAATCGCCGCGCCAAACTCATTTGCTCGTGATTGGCTTGAAAATCATTATGTTCATCTAATCGCGGGCATTTTATCTGAATTAACAGGTGAAGACTTGCTAATTAAATTTGTTGTTCAAAAGGATCAGGACGATGATAACCTTGATTTACCGGTCCCGGTAATCCAGGCAAAAAATGACGATGAACATGCAGAAATTTCACCAGGAATGTTAAATCCAAAGTATACGTTTGATACGTTTGTCATTGGATCTGGGAATCGTTTTGCTCATGCAGCATCTCTTGCAGTTGCAGAAGCTCCTGCAAAAGCCTATAACCCGTTCTTTATTTATGGTGGAGTAGGTTTGGGTAAAACCCATTTAATGCATGCAATTGGTCATTATGTGCTAGAGCATAATCCAAATGCAAAAGTCGTTTATTTATCATCTGAAAAGTTCACGAATGAATTTATTAATTCCATCCGTGATAACAAAGCAGTAGATTTCCGCAATAAATATCGCAATGTCGATGTTTTGCTAATTGATGATATTCAGTTTTTGGCTGGAAAAGAGTCTACTCAAGAAGAGTTTTTCCATACATTTAATACTTTGCATACAGAATCAAAACAAATTGTTATTTCGAGTGATCGACCGCCAAAGGAGATACCAACCTTAGAGGATCGTCTCCGTTCTCGCTTTGAATGGGGACTGATTACCGATATTACACCTCCTGATTTAGAAACACGTATCGCTATTCTTCGTAAAAAGGCTAAGGCAGACGGGCTTAATATACCTAACGAAGTAATGCATTATATTGCAAATCAAATTGATACAAACATTCGAGAATTAGAAGGAGCCTTAATTCGTGTAGTGGCTTATTCGTCTTTAGTGAATCAAGATATTTCTACTGACCTCGCTGCCGCTGCATTAAAAGACATTATCCCTAATTCAAAACCGCGAATGATTACAATTTTAGATATTCAAACAGCTGTTGGAGAGCATTTTAATATTAAATTGGAAGACTTCTCTGCAAAGAGACGTACTAAATCGATTGCATTCCCTAGACAGGTGGCCATGTATTTATCAAGAGAATTAACTGATTTTTCTTTGCCTAAAATAGGGGATGAATTTGGAGGGCGTGATCATACAACTGTAATTCATGCCCATGAAAAAATTGTAAAACTATTAAAAGAAGATCAACTACTTCAGCAAGATATTAAACAAATTCGTAGTATGCTAGGTAAATAAGCTTGTGGATAAATAATAGAATTCCGCACATTTTTATCCACAACTTATCAACATGTGGATAGGTTGATTTTATGCATGTTCCAACAAGTTATACACAAATCCACAGGCCCTATTACTATATCTATTAATATCTTTTAAAAATAATATTATTAATAAGTGAGGTATAACGATGAAATTTGATATTATGCGAGATCGTTTACTAGACGGATTGAACAATGTCATGAAAGCCGTAAGTTCCAAAACAACAATTCCAATTTTAACGGGAATCAAAATTGATGTTACAAACGAGGGAATGACTTTAACTGGTAGTGATGCAGATATTACAATCCAAACATTCATTCCAGTTGAAGAAAACGGGGACCAATTAATCAATATTACTGAAACTGGTTCGATTGTGCTACAAGCTCGTATGTTTAACGAAATCGTCCGTAAATTACCAACAAATGATGTTGAAATTGAAGTTTCAAATGGATTACAAACGCATATTCGCTCAGGTAAATCTGAATTCCATCTTATAGGATCTGATGCATCAGAATATCCTTTATTACCAGAAGTATCTGCAGATCAACAATTTGCTATGCCAGCAGACCTTTTAAAATCAATTATTCGTGAAACGGTATTTGCAGTTGCAACTTCTGAAAGCCGTCCTGTTTTAACAGGTGTTAATTGGCAAATTAACGACAACGAACTAATTTGTATAGCTACAGATAGTCACCGCTTAGCAAGAAGAAAAACAACTCTTGAACAATTGCCAACAGATGTAAAATCAGTTGTCATACCTGGGAAGAGCTTAAATGAATTAAATAAAATTCTTGGTGAGTCAACAAATCCAGTTCAAATCGTAATTACAAGTCAACAAGTCTTATTTAAAGCAGATAATGTATTATTCTTCTCACGTCTTTTAGAAGGTAATTACCCGGAAACATCTCGTTTAATCCCTGAAGAATATAAAACAAATATTACGATTAACGGAAAATCCTTATTACAAGCAATTGACCGTGCTTCTTTATTAGCTCGTGAAGATCGTAATAATGTTGTTCGTTTTGAAACATTTGATGGCAATATTGTCGAAATTTCTTCAAACTCTCCAGAAATTGGAAAAGTAGAGGAACAAATTCAAGTTGAAACGCTTGAGGGGGAAAATTTAAAAATCTCATTCAGTGCGAAATACATGATGGAAGCATTAAAGGCAATTGATGGACAAGATGTAGTGATTCAATTCACAGGAGCAATGCGTCCATTCATTTTACGTTCTGTTCATGATGATGCAATTTTACAATTGATCTTACCTGTAAGAACGTATTAATTTATTTTTGAATTTCAATCTAGTGATAACCACAGTTCGATTATAAGTATTAAAAGCATATGTAAATTTACTGTTAGAAGGGCGTCTCGACATTTATGGGACGCTCTATTTTAATTTAGAATTCAATATAAGAAACTTAGCTCTAAAAAGCAGTATTTCTCTACTTGTTTATGGACCTAAATCGTGGTTTTCTATTATATTTTGACTTTTATTTTATGAAGATGGGGGATTTCTTCTGCTTTCTTTGAGTTTTTGATCAATTTTAGGTATGATAGATGGATAGATGTATGTGTAACGGAGGATGAAATACTTTGGATGAACTTGTAATCGATACAGAATTTATTACCCTTGGCCAAGCACTAAAAATGACGGATGCCATTAGTTCAGGCGGCATGTCTAAATGGTTTCTTCAAGAAAATGATGTCTATGTAAACGGTGAAGTTGATCAACGACGTGGACGCAAATTACGACATGGTGATGTCATAAATATTCCTGGTTGTGGAAGATTCGTCATCGTAAATAAGAACGGAGAAAATTAAATGTTCATCGAGCATTTAAAGCTTACAAATTATCGTAACTATGAAACATTAAAATTAGATTTTTCACCTAAGATTAATGTGTTTATCGGAGAAAATGCTCAAGGGAAAACAAATGTGATGGAATCGATCTATGTTTTAGCTATGGCCAAATCTCACCGAACAAGTAACGATAAAGAATTAATCCGTTGGGACGCAGACTATGGTAAAATAGATGGTGTTGTAAAAAATCGTTATGGCAGCATTCCTATGGAACTATCCATTACCAAAAAAGGTAAAAAAGGAAAAATAAACCATTTAGAACAAACGAAATTAAGTAATTATATAGGTCAAATGAACGTTGTCATGTTTGCACCAGAGGATTTAAATGTTGTAAAAGGAAATCCGCAAATAAGACGTCGTTTTATTGATATGGAGATCGGTCAAATCTCACCGGTCTATCTGCATGATTTACTTACATTTCAAAAATTATTAAAACAACGTAATCATTTGTTAAAGATTAATCAAGGAAAACAGCAAATCGATGATGTTTTATTTGCAATATATACTGAGCAATATATTCACTCAGCTGTCCAAATTATTCGTAAAAGACTTCAGTTTATTGAACTTTTACAAGAATGGGCTGAAAAAATCCATTCTGGTATCTCACGCGGTCTCGAAAAATTAACGATTAAATACCGTGCAACTACAGGGCTAAATCCTGAATGGTCTGAACAAGAAATGGCTACATATCTCGAAAAGAAACTCGCAGAAGTAAAAAAGAGAGAGCTTGAAAGGGGCGTAACATTAGTAGGCCCACATCGTGATGATTTACAATTTTTTGTAAATGACTATGATGTACAAACTTACGGCTCCCAAGGACAGCAACGTACAACAGCGTTGTCTTTGAAACTTGCTGAAATAGAGTTGATTAAGCAAGAAACAAAGGAAGCACCTATTCTGCTTTTAGATGATGTATTGTCTGAGTTGGATGATTATCGCCAATCACATTTATTAAATACCATTCAAGGTGAAGTGCAAACGTTTGTCACAACAACAAGTGTTGATGGGATTCATCATGAAACAATACAGCATGCTAAGATGTTTCACGTGAAACAGGGTACAATCGAAAGTTAAAAATTATAAAAACACTTTTTGCAACTGCAATCACCTTAAATTGCTCTATGGTCTTTTTAGTGGGCAAAAACTATCGAGTTTAGGAAAAGCGTGCAAAAAGTTATGATATAGATTTTTTAAATTATATTTAGAAAGTTTTAGAAATTTTGTTAAAGCTTTTTATTTTTGACACATACTGAGGTAATGAAAGAGTAGGTGAATATGGTGGCTTTAGAAGAGAAACAAGTACAACAAGCATATGATGCCGATCAGATTCAGGTTTTAGAAGGTTTAGAGGCTGTTCGTAAACGTCCAGGGATGTATATCGGCTCCACAAGCTCTAAAGGGCTTCACCATTTAGTTTGGGAAATCGTGGATAACAGTATTGATGAAGCATTAGCGGGTTTCTGTGATCATATTACTGTTGCAATTGAAAAGGAAAACTGGATTCGAGTAGAAGATAATGGACGTGGAATCCCAGTTAGTATTCAAGAAAAAATGGGTATGCCAGCAGTTGAAGTAATTATGACTGTGTTACACGCAGGAGGAAAATTCGGCGGTGGCGGTTATAAGGTATCAGGTGGACTACATGGTGTAGGTGCCTCTGTTGTAAATGCATTATCACTTGATACAGAGGTTTATGTTAAACGTGATGGTCACATTCATAGTATTAAATTTGAACGTGGTCAAACAGTACAACCATTAAAAGTAGTTGGCGATTCTGATGAAACCGGTACAACAACACGCTTCAAAGCCGATCCGGAAATTTTTAAAGAAACAACTGTTTATGAATATGACATATTAGCTACGCGTATTCGCGAACTAGCTTATTTAAACCGTGGTATTCGAATTACGATACAAGATGAACGTGAAGAAGAATTACGTTCAGATAGCTTCCACTTTGAGGGTGGGATTCGTGAGTATGTCGAACATTTAAATAAATCAAAAGAACCGATTCATGAACCAATTGATGTGACAGGCGAAAAGGACGGAATTGCAGTTGAAATTGCTATGCAATACAACGAAGGATTCTCTTCAAACATTTATTCATTTGCCAATAACATTAATACCTATGAAGGTGGTACCCACGAGTCTGGATTCAAAACAGCACTTACACGTGTAATCAATGACTATGCGCGTAAAAATAGCATGTTAAAAGATGCAGACACAAATCTTTCAGGTGAGGATGTACGTGAGGGGTTAACTGCAATTGTATCGGTTAAACATCCTGAGCCTCAATTTGAAGGGCAAACAAAAACAAAGCTAGGAAACTCAGAGGTAAGCTCTATTACAAACTCATTATTCTCTGAAGGATTCGAACGTTTTATGCTAGAAAACCCTTCTGTTGCACGTAAAATTATTGAAAAAGGTTTAATGGCTGCTCGTGCACGAGTTGCAGCGAAAAAAGCTCGTGAATTTACACGTCGTAAATCAGCATTAGAAATTTCAAGTTTACCAGGTAAACTAGCAGACTGTACTTCAACAAATCCATCTGAATCTGAAATCTATATCGTAGAGGGAGATTCTGCGGGTGGTTCAGCTAAATCAGGTCGTGACCGTTATTTCCAAGCAATCTTACCGTTGCGCGGAAAAATCTTAAATGTTGAAAAAGCGAATTTAAACCGTATTTTATCGAACGCGGAAATTCGTGCCATGATTACTGCCTTTGGTACGGGGATTGGTGAAGAGTTCGATTTAGAAAAAGCACGTTATCATAAAATTGTCATTATGACAGATGCCGATGTTGACGGAGCTCACATTCGTATATTATTACTTACATTCTTCTTTAGATTCATGCGTCCACTAATTGAAGCAGGCTATGTATATGCTGCTCAACCGCCTTTATATCAAATTAAACAAGGTAAACATGTGGAGTATTGTTACTCTGATGAAGAGCTTCAAGAAATATTAACTCGTTTAGGAAATACACCAAAACCAGTCGTTCAACGCTACAAAGGTTTAGGTGAGATGAACGCTGAACAATTATGGGATACAACAATGGATCCTGAGCATCGTACGCTTTTACAAGTGGAACTGGATGATGCCATGAGAGCAGATGAAATATTCCAAGAGTTAATGGGTGATGAGGTAGAGCCTCGTAGACGATTCATTGAAGAAAATGCAGTTTACGTTCAAAACTTAGATATCTAACTTCATTCAGTATAATTCTTCAATCTTCTATAAGTGGTGAGATGAACGCTAAAGGTACTCAATTCAGTTGGGGTTTGTCCCACTTAATGAAGCTATGCCTCCGGCGGGTGCCACAGATTTTTAATAGGAAATTTAAAGAGGGAGTTAGCCCATGATGGTCGTGTCCCTGCGATAAAGGCTAACTCCCCCGCATCTTGCAGGCCTTAGCTAAGATAAAATCTGGGCGCACATGTTTTGACTGCCACGAAAGCCTGCGACAGTCGCACATACGCCAAGGCGAATTTGATAAGATCGTTTTAAAAGGAGGTCTTCCTTGTGTCCGAAAGTCAACACGAAGGTGTAAAAGGAATAAAAATAAGTGAAGAAGTACAAACATCATTTTTAAACTATGCTATGAGTGTTATTGTTTCACGTGCATTACCAGATGTACGTGACGGTTTAAAACCTGTACACCGTCGTATTTTATATGGAATGCAAGAATTGGGAAATACATCTGATAAGCCCTATAAAAAGAGTGCTCGTATAGTCGGGGACGTTATGGGTAAATATCATCCACATGGTGACTCATCTATTTATGATGCAATGGTACGTATGGCGCAGCCTTTTAGCTATCGTTATATGCTTGTTGATGGTCATGGGAACTTCGGGTCTGTCGATGGAGATGGTGCAGCGGCGATGCGTTATACTGAATCTCGTATGTCGAAAATCACGATGGAAATGCTACGAGATATCAATAAAGATACAATTGACTATCAAGATAACTATGATGGCAATGAAAGAGAGCCAGTCGTATTACCTGCTCGTATCCCAAATCTATTATTAAACGGTGCATCAGGTATTGCGGTAGGGATGGCAACAAACATTCCACCACATCAATTAGGTGAAACAATTGATGCCGTGATTGCATTATCTGAAAATCCTGCCATCACAACAGAAGAATTGATGGAGATTATTCCTGGCCCAGATTTTCCAACAGGCGGAGTAATATTAGGACGCAGTGGTATTCGTCGTGCCTATGAAACAGGTCGCGGTTCAATTACTGTACGTGCAAAAGCAGAAATCGAAACCAAATCAAATGGAAAAGAAACAATTATCGTTAACGAAATTCCTTATCAAGTAAATAAAGCAAGACTTATTGAAAAAATTGCTGAATTGGTAAGAGATAAAAAAATTGATGGCATTACAAATTTACGAGATGAATCCGATCGCCGTGGTATGCGAATTGTAATGGAAATCCGTAAAGATGCCAATGCCAACGTAATTTTAAATAATTTATATAAACAAACAGCGATGCAATCAAACTTCGGTGTGAACATGCTGGCTTTAGTAGATGGTCAACCTAAAGTATTGAGTTTGAAGGAAGTCCTGCATCACTACTTAGAGCATCAAAAAGTAGTGATCACTCGTCGTACACAATTCGAGCTGAAAAAAGCAGAAGATCGAGCTCATATTTTAGAAGGTTTAAGAATAGCCCTTGATCATATTGATGAAATCATTTCAATCATTCGTTCATCCCGTTCAGGTGATGAAGCAAAACCAATCTTAATGGAACGTTTCAGCTTAACTGACCGTCAAGCACAAGCAATCTTAGATATGCGTCTGGTCCGTTTAAGTGGTTTAGAACGTGAGAAAATTGAAAATGAATATCAAGAGCTTCAAGCTTTAATTAGTAAATTAAGAGCTATTTTAGCTGATGAAGGTAAAATCATCGACATTATTCGAACAGAAATGATCGAAATTAAAGAACGTTTCAATGATAAACGTCGTACAGAAATTACTGCTGGCGGATTAGAAATGATTGAAGACGAAGATTTAATTACACGAGAAGATTCTGTACTTACTTTAACGCATAATGGCTACATAAAAAGGCTTGCTTCCAATACGTATCGTAGCCAAAAACGTGGTGGTCGCGGTGTTCAGGGAATGGGAACACATGATGATGATTTCGTAGAGCATTTACTTTTCACTTCGACTCACGATACGATTTTATTCTTTACGACCAAAGGGAAAGTATATCGTGCAAAAGGATATGAAATTCCCGAATTTGGCCGTACAGCTAAAGGTCTACCGATTGTAAATCTGTTAAATCTAGAAAAAGAAGAAAAAGTAACTGCCATGATCCGTGTTGATGAATTCAAAGAGGATGCTTATTTAATCTTTACTACGAAAACAGGTATTACAAAACGAACTCAGCTTTCACAATTCGCACATATTCGCACAAGTGGTTTAATTGCCATTAATCTTCATGATGATGATGATTTAATTTCTGTACGTTTAACGGATGGAACAAAAGACGTCATTATCGGAACACATGATGGAATGCTCATCCGATTCAAGGAAGAAGAGATTCGTTCTATGGGACGAACGGCATCCGGTGTACGCGGTATCAAGCTACGTGAAAGTGATTATGTGGTTGGGATGGAAATAGTTGAACCAGGACATGAAATCTTAGTTGTTACTGAAAAAGGCTATGGAAAACGAACTCCAGAATCAGAATATCGTCTACAAAGCCGTGGTGGAGTAGGGTTAAAAACTATCCAAATTACAGATAAAAATGGGCCGATGTGTGCTGTTAAAACAGTAGACGGCACTGAAGATATTATGCTTATTACAATCAATGGTATTCTAATCCGTATGGATGTAAATGATATTTCCGTTATTGGCCGAAGCACTCAAGGTGTCCGATTAATTCGTTTAGGTAATGAGGAACTTGTTGCAACAGTTGCTCGTGTAAAAAAAGATGAAGAAGAGATAGAAGAGGATGCATCAGAAGAAACTACTGAATCAGAAATGACTGAGGAAGTAGATATTGAAGCTTCAGAGATAGATCCAGAAGAAAAATAATATAGATTATTCACTATTAACCAGAAACCTGCATATTTAGGTTTTCTGGTTTTTCTTATGTTTAAAATTGAGAAGGTTGATGAATTTTATAACCATATAAATGATTTTAAAAGATTGTAAGTGTAGTATAATTCTTATAAGTCTAACAGTAAGTAAAGAATTCATACCTCTATTAGCTTCTTAAAAACTTAAACAGAGATGAGGTTTTAGTTTGGAAACTATCTACGTTAATAGCAATAACTTAAGGGTTGGAAAGGTAATAGCGGACGATATATTTGCTAATACCAAGTATCCTATTATCCATAAAAATACAATAACTTCCAAGGAAGTACTGCATGTTCTGCAAGCATTCAATATCTTTAAAGTTCCGGTATTATTGGAAGAAAGCGAAAACCAACTAGAGCAAAAAGATGAGTTAATCAATTCGGAAATAAAAATAGAAGTACCTCAGCCTTTTATGTCGTTTGAAAAAATATATCTCGATGCCGTAGAAGAGTTTAAAAAAGTATTTTTTGATTGGGAATCGGGTTCAAAAGTAGATATTACTAAAGTAAGAGGCATTATTTTACCACTAATAGATAAAGTTCTAGAAGAACGATCGATTCTTTTTAAGCTTAACAGTCTATCTAACACTAAGGATTATTTATATCATCATTGTCTTGCTACGGGTTTAATTAGTGCGATTGTTACGCAAAAACTAGGCTATGAACGAGGCTTTATCTTACAAATGGCAGTAGCTGGGACCTTGGCGGATTGTGGGATGGCAAAAATCCCTCATCATATTAGGGAAAAGAAGGGAACTTTAACAGAACAAGAGTTTCTATTAATACGTCAGCATCCAATATTTAGTTTCAGAATGGTTGAAAGTCTACCAGCTATGAAAGAAGAAATGAAACTTGCTATTTATCAGCATCATGAACGTCTAGATGGCAGTGGATATGTGGAAGGCGTAAAGCTGGGGAAAATTTCAATATTTTCTCAAATAATTGCAGTAGCAGATACTTTCCATGCAATGACAAGTGAACGTGTTTACCGTTCTAAGGAATCGCCATTTAAAGTGATCGAAATGATTAAGGAATCGGAGTTTGGCAAATTTGATATCAAAGTTGTCCAAGCCCTTGTTGATTTAGTTGCTGGACTTCCGATAGGAACTATTATTGAATTATCAAATCAAGAGATTGGCGAAGTCATGTTTATTAACAGTTTTGCACCTACAAGACCTTTAGTAAAACTCGTTAATAAGGGTGATATTATTGATCTATCAAAACAAAGAAACATATACATTTCGCAGGTTATAACAGATAAGTAAAAACTTTATTTTGATATAAATGAGCGCAAGAAAGTTTGTTACTTTCTTGTGCTTTTATATTTGGTGAAAAAGGTGGGGAGCAAAGAAATCTCCATAAAATGAATGAAGGAATGTAGTGTATTATATAAGTATTAAGGCATTTAATTGCGAGTGAATATAAAAGGTTTTATAGAAAAATATTTTTTTTGATTAAAGTGTTGACGTTTAGTTAAATACTTGTTATTATAAATAAGTCGCCAAGAGGTGACGCGATATGAACCTTGAAAACTGAACAACAAAACGTTAATGAATATAGTTTCCTCTATTAATTTAGAGAAACGAAATTTTGGACATCAAAATTGATGCCAGCAAAAATTTGAGCTAATCAAATTTTCTCTTTTATGGAGAGTTTGATCCTGGCTCAGGACGAACGCTGGCGGCGTGCCTAATACATGCAAGTCGAGCGGACTTGATGGGAGCTTGCTCCTGTCAAGTTAGCGGCGGACGGGTGAGTAACACGTGGGCAACCTGCCCTATAGTTGGGGATAACTCCGGGAAACCGGGGCTAATACCGAATAATACATTTCATCTCCTGTTGAAATGTTGAAAGATGGTTTACGCTATCGCTATAGGATGGGCCCGCGGCGCATTAGCTAGTTGGTGAGGTAACGGCTCACCAAGGCGACGATGCGTAGCCGACCTGAGAGGGTGATCGGCCACACTGGGACTGAGACACGGCCCAGACTCCTACGGGAGGCAGCAGTAGGGAATCTTCCACAATGGGCGAAAGCCTGATGGAGCAACGCCGCGTGAGTGAAGAAGGTTTTCGGATCGTAAAACTCTGTTGTAAGGGAAGAACAAGTACAGTAGTAACTGGCTGTACCTTGACGGTACCTTATTAGAAAGCCACGGCTAACTACGTGCCAGCAGCCGCGGTAATACGTAGGTGGCAAGCGTTGTCCGGAATTATTGGGCGTAAAGCGCGCGCAGGTGGTCCTTTAAGTCTGATGTGAAAGCCCACGGCTCAACCGTGGAGGGTCATTGGAAACTGGGGGACTTGAGTGCAGAAGAGGAAAGTGGAATTCCAAGTGTAGCGGTGAAATGCGTAGAGATTTGGAGGAACACCAGTGGCGAAGGCGACTTTCTGGTCTGTAACTGACACTGAGGCGCGAAAGCGTGGGGAGCAAACAGGATTAGATACCCTGGTAGTCCACGCCGTAAACGATGAGTGCTAAGTGTTAGGGGGTTTCCGCCCCTTAGTGCTGCAGCTAACGCATTAAGCACTCCGCCTGGGGAGTACGGTCGCAAGACTGAAACTCAAAGGAATTGACGGGGGCCCGCACAAGCGGTGGAGCATGTGGTTTAATTCGAAGCAACGCGAAGAACCTTACCAGGTCTTGACATCCCATTGACCGCTATGGAGACATAGCTTTCCCTTCGGGGACAGTGGTGACAGGTGGTGCATGGTTGTCGTCAGCTCGTGTCGTGAGATGTTGGGTTAAGTCCCGCAACGAGCGCAACCCTTGTTCTTAGTTGCCATCATTTAGTTGGGCACTCTAAGGAGACTGCCGGTGACAAACCGGAGGAAGGTGGGGATGACGTCAAATCATCATGCCCCTTATGACCTGGGCTACACACGTGCTACAATGGACGGTACAAACGGTTGCCAACCCGCGAGGGGGAGCTAATCCGATAAAACCGTTCTCAGTTCGGATTGTAGGCTGCAACTCGCCTACATGAAGCCGGAATCGCTAGTAATCGCGGATCAGCATGCCGCGGTGAATACGTTCCCGGGCCTTGTACACACCGCCCGTCACACCACGAGAGTTTGTAACACCCGAAGCCGGTGGGGTAACCCTTTTGGGAGCCAGCCGTCGAAGGTGGGACAGATGATTGGGGTGAAGTCGTAACAAGGTAGCCGTATCGGAAGGTGCGGCTGGATCACCTCCTTTCTAAGGATATTTAACGGAATGGTTGACCTTCTGTGGTCAAACCAACATTAACGTTTTGTGTTCAGTTTTGAAGATTTATCATAACAATTTAATTTATATAAACTTCAAAGAGGGCCTATAGCTCAGCTGGTTAGAGCGCACGCCTGATAAGCGTGAGGTCGATGGTTCGAGTCCATTTAGGCCCACCATATATACCTTTTTGGGGCCTTAGCTCAGCTGGGAGAGCGCCTGCCTTGCACGCAGGAGGTCAGCGGTTCGATCCCGCTAGGCTCCACCAAATTTATATTACTATTCAATGACATTGTGATTGAATTTAGTATACTTGTTCTTTGAAAACTGGATAAAACGACATTGAAAGCAACAAAATTCAAGTAATTGATTGTGTAGTTCTTAAGTCTTTTCTTTTTTAGAAAAGCAGTAACTGATCTTTATAGGTTAAGTTATTAAGGGCGCACGGTGGATGCCTTGGCACTAGGAGCCGAAGAAGGACGGCACTAACACCGATATGCTTCGGGGAGCTGTAAGTAAGCTTTGATCCGGAGATTTCCGAATGGGGGAACCCACTGTTCGTAATGGAACAGTATCTTGACGTGAATACATAGCGTCTTGAAGGCAGACCCAGGGAACTGAAACATCTAAGTACCTGGAGGAAGAGAAAGAAATTATTCGATTCCCTGAGTAGCGGCGAGCGAAACGGGAAGAGCCCAAACCAAGAGGCTTGCCTCTTGGGGTTGTAGGACACTCTATATGGAGTTACAAAGGAATGAATTAGGCGAAGCGATCTGGAAAGGTCCGCCATAGCGGGTAAAAGCCCCGTAGTCGAAAGTTCATTCTCTCTTGAGTGTATCCTGAGTACGGCGGAACACGTGAAATTCCGTCGGAATCCGGGAGGACCATCTCCCAAGGCTAAATACTACCTAGTGACCGATAGTGAACCAGTACCGTGAGGGAAAGGTGAAAAGCACCCCGGAAGGGGAGTGAAATAGAACCTGAAACCGTGTGCCTACAAGTAGTTAGAGCCCGTTAATGGGTGATAGCGTGCCTTTTGTAGAATGAACCGGCGAGTTACGATTACGTGCAAGGTTAAGCTGAGAAGGCGGAGCCGTAGCGAAAGCGAGTCTGAATAGGGCGAATGAGTACGTGGTCGTAGACCCGAAACCAGGTGATCTACCCATGTCCAGGGTGAAGGTGAGGTAACACTCACTGGAGGCCCGAACCCACGCACGTTGAAAAGTGCGGGGATGAGGTGTGGGTAGCGGAGAAATTCCAATCGAACTTGGAGATAGCTGGTTCTCTCCGAAATAGCTTTAGGGCTAGCCTCGTGATAGAGAATACTGGAGGTAGAGCACTGTTTGGACTAGGGGGGCATCTCGCTTTACCGAATTCAGACAAACTCCGAATGCCAGATATTTATACACGGGAGTCAGACTGCGAGTGATAAGATCCGTAGTCAAAAGGGAAACAGCCCAGACCACCAGCTAAGGTCCCAAAGTAATCGTTAAGTGGAAAAGGATGTGGCGTTGCTTAGACAACCAGGATGTTGGCTTAGAAGCAGCCATCATTTAAAGAGTGCGTAATAGCTCACTGGTCGAGTGACGCTGCGCCGAAAATGTATCGGGGCTAAACGATTCACCGAAGCTGTGGATGGACATCTAAGATGTCCGTGGTAGGAGAGCGTTCTAAGTGCGTTGAAGTCAGACCGGAAGGACTGGTGGAGCGCTTAGAAGTGAGAATGCCGGTATGAGTAGCGAAAGATGGGTGAGAATCCCATCCACCGTATGACTAAGGTTTCCTGAGGAAGGCTCGTCCGCTCAGGGTTAGTCGGGACCTAAGTCGAGGCCGATAGGCGTAGACGATGGACAACAGGTTGATATTCCTGTACCACCTCCCCGCCGTTTGAGTAATGGGGGGACGCAGTAGGATAAGATAAGCGTACCGTTGGTTGAGTACGCCCAAGCAGTAAGGCGTGGAAGTAGGCAAATCCGCTTCCTGTAACGTTGAGCTGTGATGGGGAGCTCTTTAGAGCGAAGTATCTGATTTCACGCTGCCAAGAAAAGCCTCTAGCGAGGCGGGAGGTGCCCGTACCGCAAACCGACACAGGTAGTCGAGGAGAGAATCCTAAGGTGTGCGAGAGAACTCTCGTTAAGGAACTCGGCAAAATGACCCCGTAACTTCGGGAGAAGGGGTGCTCTCAGCAATGAGAGCCGCAGTGAATAGGCCCAGGCGACTGTTTAGCAAAAACACAGGTCTCTGCAAAACCGTAAGGTGACGTATAGGGGCTGACGCCTGCCCGGTGCTGGAAGGTTAAGAGGAGGGGTTAGCGCAAGCGAAGCTCTGAATTGAAGCCCCAGTAAACGGCGGCCGTAACTATAACGGTCCTAAGGTAGCGAAATTCCTTGTCGGGTAAGTTCCGACCCGCACGAAAGGCGTAACGATCTGGGCACTGTCTCAACGAGAGACTCGGTGAAATTATAGTACCTGTGAAGATGCAGGTTACCCGCGACAGGACGGAAAGACCCCGTGGAGCTTTACTGTAGCCTGATATTGAATTTTGGTACAACTTGTACAGGATAGGTAGGAGCCAGAGAACTCGGAGCGCCAGCTTCGAGGGAGGCGTCGGTGGGATACTACCCTGGTTGTATTGAAATTCTAACCCATACCCGTAAGCCGGGTAGGAGACAGTGTCAGGTGGACAGTTTGACTGGGGCGGTCGCCTCCTAAAAGGTAACGGAGGCGCCCAAAGGTTCCCTCAGAATGGTTGGAAATCATTCGTAGAGTGTAAAGGCACAAGGGAGCTTGACTGCGAGACCTACAAGTCGAGCAGGGTCGAAAGACGGGCTTAGTGATCCGGTGGTTCCGCATGGAAGGGCCATCGCTCAACGGATAAAAGCTACCCCGGGGATAACAGGCTTATCTCCCCCAAGAGTCCACATCGACGGGGAGGTTTGGCACCTCGATGTCGGCTCATCGCATCCTGGGGCTGTAGTCGGTCCCAAGGGTTGGGCTGTTCGCCCATTAAAGCGGTACGCGAGCTGGGTTCAGAACGTCGTGAGACAGTTCGGTCCCTATCCGTCGTGGGCGTAGGAAATTTGAGAGGAGCTGTCCTTAGTACGAGAGGACCGGGATGGACACACCGCTGGTGTACCAGTTGTCTTGCCAAAGGCATCGCTGGGTAGCTATGTGTGGACGGGATAAGTGCTGAAAGCATCTAAGCATGAAGCCCCCCTCAAGATGAGATTTCCCATTACGCAAGTAAGTAAGATCCCTCAAAGACGATGAGGTAGATAGGTTCGAGGTGGAAGTGTGGTGACACATGGAGCTGACGAATACTAATCGATCGAGGACTTAACCAAATCTTGAATGCAATCAATGTCTTTATCCAGTTTTGAGAGAACAAAGTTCTTTCAACTAAATAAGTCTAGTGATGATGGCAAAGAGGTCACACCCGTTCCCATACCGAACACGGAAGTTAAGCTCTTTAGCGCCGATGGTAGTTGGGGGCTTCCCCCTGTGAGAGTAGGACGTCGCTAGGCAAATGAAACCACTGAGGATTCAGTGGTTTTTTTATTGCAAAATGCCACAACAATAAGAACTGAAGATTATTAGTTGTGGCTAAGAAGAAGAGATAAATACGGAAGAAAGAACTCGACATGTGCCAGAACCGAGGATAACAAGGGATCAAGAAGGATCAAGCGCGGTGTACTTTTTACACAAGTCTTGACTTGACGCAGTTAGCCGACGTGTCATCGAACTTCGCAGTTAGAGTGGATGGTAGATAGGGGAATCCTGTGAGAGTTGGAACGTCACTAGGCAAACGAAAAAACACTGAGAATTCAGTGTTTTTTTTTATAAAAATTGAAAAAAGGAAGTAATTAATAATAATCATATTTATTAAATGTGAGGAAATGAAGAATATTTCAAATCGTAATTTTTAATTTAGTAATGACTAGAGAGAGAAATATATGTAAGTGTCTGTTGAAATTTATCGTGTCACTCTAACTTATCAGATAGCCTCATATAAGATGAAAATGTTGAATTTAATCTATCCTGTAGAATCTACAAAGTGTTATTAGGTAGGGTTTAAAAGATACATATTATTAGTTATATTTTATATAAATTTTTTTTATAAACAGCTCTCAACTAAAACTTAAATTTGTTTTCATAATTAATTGGAATATGAAATTATTAAAGGGAAAATATAACTAAGTAAGTTGAATTCGTTTACAAACCTTGAACATTTTATATTTAGTATTCAAATTAAATAATTATCCTATCGAGGTAAATACTAAGCTAAAGTTGTTCATAAGATTTACTAAAGAGTTGCATGAAAGGGAAAAATGCTAAAAATAATAGAATAATCGGAATAATCTTTCTTTTAAAGTGTCCTTGACACTTAGATTCCATGTTGTTAATCTTACAATTAATATTCTTTAAGAAAATGGAGGCATTTACGAAATGTGGGAAACGAAATTTGCCAAAGAAGGCTTAACATTTGATGATGTTTTATTAGTACCAGCGCATTCAGAAGTATTACCAAAAACGGTTGACTTATCTTCACAATTAACTCCAAAAATCAAATTGAATATCCCGATTATTAGTGCAGGAATGGATACTGTAACTGAATCCAAAATGGCGATTGCTATGGCTCGTCAGGGTGGAATTGGGATTATCCATAAAAATATGAGTATTGAAGAACAAGCTGAAGAAGTTGAAAAAGTGAAGAGATCTGAAAATGGTGTTATTACAAATCCGTTTTTCTTAACTCCAACTCATCAAGTATTTGACGCAGAGCATTTAATGGGTAAATATCGCATTTCAGGTGTCCCAATTGTAAATAATGAAGAAGATTTAACATTAGTAGGAATTATAACAAATCGTGACTTACGTTTTATATCTGATTATTCACTTAAAATTGAAGATGTAATGACAAAAGAAGCATTAATTACAGCACCTGTTGGAACAACGTTAGAGGAAGCTGAAAAAATCCTTCAACAATATAAAATTGAGAAGCTTCCAATTGTTGATGAAAATGGTAAGTTAACTGGGTTAATTACAATCAAGGATATCGAAAAAGTAATTGAATTCCCAAATGCTGCAAAAGATGAACTAGGCCGTTTACTAGTAGGAGCAGCGGTTGGTGTTTCAAGTGATACAATGCAACGTGTATCAAAGCTTGTAGAAGCACAGGTTGATATCATTGTAATTGATACAGCACATGGCCATTCACAAGGTGTAATTGAAACGGTAAAGCAAATTCGTGAAACTTTCCCTGAATTAGAAATTATCGCTGGAAATGTAGCAACTGGAGAAGCTACTCGTGCTTTATATGAAGCTGGTGCAGATGTAGTAAAAGTTGGTATCGGACCTGGCTCAATTTGTACAACTCGTGTTGTAGCTGGTGTTGGTGTACCTCAAATCACCGCTGTTTATGATTGTGCAACAGTTGCTCGAGAAATGGGTAAAACAATTATTGCAGATGGTGGTATTAAATACTCTGGAGATATCGTAAAAGCTCTGGCTGCAGGTGGACATGTTGTAATGCTTGGTTCTTTACTTGCAGGAACTTCTGAATCCCCTGGTGAAACGGAAATCTTCCAAGGGCGACGCTTTAAAGTTTACCGAGGTATGGGCTCATTGGCTGCAATGGAAAAAGGTTCAAAAGACCGTTACTTCCAAGAGGATGCGAAAAAACTTGTACCAGAAGGAATTGAAGGACGACTTCCATATAAAGGACCTCTAACTGATACAATCCATCAACTGCTTGGTGGTATTCGTGCAGGAATGGGTTATTGTGGAGCACCTAGCTTAGAAAGCTTGCGTGAGAACTCACAATTTATTCGTATGACAGGTGCAGGTCTTCGTGAATCGCATCCACATGATGTCCAAATCACAAAAGAAGCACCTAACTATTCACTATAAGTAGGAAACCTTAAGCATACTTTTAACGTCAATATTTGATGTTAGAAGTGTGCTTTTTATCTCTTTTTCAAGTAGATAGTAGCTCTCTAGACAGGAGTTTGATAGGAAAATAATAGTTTGATGAATAGCAATTTGTAAAAAAAACATAAATTTAACTAAATATAATGTGTAACCATGATTTTCTATTCTAAACGTAATATTTTTCTTGCACGTTCTATGATAAAATGACGAAAGTAAAGTAAATAATATATTGGAGGTTTTTTTGTGAGAACAGCTAAGAAAGCATCTTGGTTTAGCCTTTTGATAATTCCTATTCTGTTAATCAGCACATTTGTTACAGCTACACCAAGTGCAAGTGCAGAAACAGACTTAGGTATAAACGTTGATGCAGCGATTTTAATTGACGCAGATACAGGGAAGATTTTATACGAACAAAACGCAGATACTTCTTTAGGAATTGCTAGTATGTCAAAAATGATGTCTGAGTACATCCTGTTAGATGCGATTAAAGAAGGAACGATAACTTGGGATCAACAATACCGTGTTACCGAGTATACATATAAAATGTCACAAGACCGTGCTTTAAGTAATGTACCTTTACGTGCAGATGGTACATATTCCATTCAAGAATTATATGAAGCAATGGCAATCTATTCAGCAAATGCTGCAACGGTAGGAATTGCTGAAACAATTGCTGGTTCTGAAAAAGAATTTGTGAAATTGATGAATGAAAAAGCAGAAGAAATAGGTCTAGAAGGATATAGTTTTGTTAACTCGACTGGTTTAAATAACGCGGATCTTTTTGGAATGCATCCAGAAGGTACTGGTGCTGAAGATGAAAACGTTATGCCGGCTAGATCTGTAGCAAAGCTTGCTTACCATCTATTAAAAGATCACCCAGAAGTTTTAGAGACTTCTAGTATTCCAAAGAAAACTTTCCGTGAAGGAACTGAAGACCAAATTGAAATGGCAAACTGGAACTGGATGCTGCCAGGTTTAGTAAGTGAATACCAAGGTGTAGATGGTTTAAAAACAGGTTCTACACTTTTAGCAGGTCAATGTTTTACAGGAACTGCGGAACGTAATGGGACTCGTTTAATCGCTGTCGTAATGAATGCAAAGGATTCTAACGGCGATAGTGTTCGTACGGCACGTTTTGATGCAGCTGCAAAACTATTTGACTATGGTTTTGGCCAATTTACTAAACAAGAGATTGTTCCTGGTAACTTTGTTTTTGAAGGCAATGAAACACTTGCTGTAACAAAAGGTAAAGAAAAAAATGTAGAAATTGCAGTGAAAGAACCAATTTCTTTTGTAGTGAAAACTAGTGAAAAAGATTTATATGTCCCTAAACTAGAATTAGATAAGAAATCGCTTGAAGCAGCTGTTGAAAAAGGTACTGTCGTTGGGAAAGTTGTCATCGAAAAAACAGAAGGTGAAGATTATGGATTTATCGATAGCAAAAGTTTTTCAACTGATGTCGTAACAACAAGCAGTGTTGAACGTGCTGGATTTGTATCTCTATTCTTCCAAGGAGTGGGTAGCTTCTTCGGTAATGTTTGGGACGGTATTACAGGGTTCGTCGGTGGATTATTTTAATTAACTAAATAAAAAAGTTCATATAGAGCTGTTCTGTAGATGAAAATCTATAGAGCAGCTTTTTTAATAGAAAAATGCTTTCAGACTGACATATTAGAAAACCTATACCCCAAAAATTAGATTGTCACACACTTTTTTTTTTTGGACAAAACAATCTTGCCCAATTTCTTCATAAGTTAGTAGGTGAAGGAGCGTGATAAAAGTGTGCGGAATTACAGGGTGGATTGATTATACACAATCCCTAAAGAATCAAGATGGAATGATAAAGGCTATGACAGAAACATTAAATAAGAGAGGTCCAGATGATGGCAATGTTTGGTCCAGCACACATGCTCTATTAGGGCATCGTCGCTTAGCTGTAATTGATTTGATTGGTGGGAAGCAGCCAATGACGAAGGTGCACCAAAACAACTCCTATTGCATGGTGTATAACGGGGAACTTTATAATACAGAAGATATTCGCCAAGAGCTTTTAAAACGTGGCTATAGCTTTTCTACGTCTTCAGATACGGAAGTGTTGCTAGCTTCATTCATTGAGTGGAGAGAGCAATGTGTCGAGTATTTAAATGGAATTTACGCATTTGCAGTATGGGATGAACAGGAAGAGGCGTTATATGCCTTCCGAGATCGTCTAGGGGTTAAGCCGTTCTTTTATGTGTTAAAAGCGGGTTCTCTCCTTTTTGGTTCTGAAATTAAGTCGATACTCGCAAATCCTCAAATTACCCCTCAAATTGACCGCAGGGGCCTTGCAGCGTTATTAAGCATTGGTCCATCAAGAGTGCCAGGAAATGGTGTATATAAAGGAATTGAAGAGCTTGAGCCAGGAAATGCATTTAAATTTTCTAAAGAGGGCTTGAAAAAATGGCGTTACTGGAACGTAAAAAGTGAAAAGCATGAACATAACTTTGAAGAGACGGTTGAGCAAGTACGCTATTTAGTAACAGACGCCATTAAACGTCAGCTAGTTTCAGATGTACCACTTTGTACCTTCTTGTCTGGTGGTTTGGATTCGAGTATTATTACGGCTATCGCTGCCAATACGTACAATCAAGAAGGCCGTACATTACAGACTTACTCCATTGATTATGAAGGCAATGAAAAGTTTTTTGAAAAGAATGACTTTCAAACATCCCAGGATAGCTACTGGATTAACAAAATGACGGAAGAATTCAAAACAAATCACTTCGATATTATTCTGTCTCAAAAAGATATTGTTGATTATTTAGAAGAAGCCATGCTAGTACGTGACTTACCTGGTATGGTGGATATTGATAGTTCATTACTGGTAGCTTGCCGTGTGATAAAAGAAGGGTATACAGTGGCTTTATCCGGTGAATGTGCTGATGAGGTATTTGGTGGATATCCGTGGTTCCATCGTGATTATGAGCTTTTCCCATGGATTCGGTCAGCCGATGAGCGGGAAGGCTTCCTAAGAAAAGAATGGCAATCTAAACTTCAATTAAAAGAATTTATGAAGTATGCCTTTGAGGAAGCTGTTAAGGATTCACCAAAGCTTGAAGGGGAAGATTCAAAAGCAGCAAAACAACGAGAGCTATTTTACTTAAATATGCGT
The DNA here is from genome assembly GCF_005491425.1 of Lysinibacillus sp. SGAir0095. Taxonomy (NCBI): domain Bacteria; kingdom Bacillati; phylum Bacillota; class Bacilli; order Caryophanales; family Bacillaceae; genus Lysinibacillus; species Lysinibacillus sp. SGAir0095. The sequence goes on from NZ_CP028083.1 coordinate 21,611, forward strand.
TATTTTATGCAAACTTTATTGGAACGAAAGGATCGCATGAGTATGGGGGCTAGTTTAGAGGTTCGTGTACCATTTGCAGATCATCGAATCGTAGAGTACGCATGGAATATTCCGTGGGAAATGAAAAACGTGGCAAATATGGAGAAGGGACTTTTACGTAAAGCAGTGGAAGGACTTTTACCAGAAGAAGTATTATATCGCAAAAAGAATCCATATCCAAAAACATATCATCCAGCTTACACAAATGGTGTGAAAGATTTGTTGAGCAGTACACTTTCCAGAAAAGATTCGATACTGCATGAGCTATTTGAAAAAGAGCAACTAGCAAGCCTGGTCGCAACAGGCGGATCCTCTTTTAAAGTGCCATGGTTTGGCCAGTTGATGGCAGGTCCACAGCTACTTGCATACTTAGTCCAAATCGATCGCTGGTTTGAAAATTATCATATTGAATTACTGGATCAATAATTAAGAAGGGAAGTCTCATAGTTCATGAGATTTCCCTTTTTTATGGCTTCTTTTAATCCCCCAACAGTTCATTAGTTTATGAATAGCTGGCTCAACATCATCTAATGCCACACCGCCAAATCCAAGTAAAAAAGTCGGTTGCTCATATTCAATTGGTCTTAATAAGTAATCAGATACGGGGTAGACTGCTATTCCACTTTTATTTGCAATCTGCTTTAAGTCATTCTCTGATTTATCTAAGGGTACTGAAATTAAAATGTGCATTCCAGCATGGTCGCCCGTAATGGAAGTAGTCGGATAAAAGCTTGTTAGAGTATTGGTTAGCCTATCATGCTTTTTTCGGTAAATTTTCCTCATTCGATTTAAGTGCTTTGAGAAGTGACCGTCCTTCATAAAATTCGCTAAGATGTGTTGGTCAAATCTTGGAACAGTGGCTGAATAATAGCTAAAAATCTCCTGATAGGATTTCAAAAGGGCAGGAGGTAAAACAAAATAAGCAACACGCAACGAAGGCATTAAAGACTTCGTAAAAGTACTTAAATAGATCACCTTTTCATTTTGATCCATCCCTTGTAATGCTGGTATTGGTTTTCCGATATAACGAAACTCACTATCATAATCATCTTCAATGATATACCGATTAGCCGCTTTGGCCGCCCAATTTAATAAGTGTGTTCTTCTAGCAGCTGATAGTACAGCTCCTGTAGGGAATTGATGGGAAGGGGTAATATATACGATATTTGCATCGGTATTTTCTAGTTCATCAACGACTAGGCCATCTTCATCTACAGCAATTGGAACAGCCTTGTTTGTTAGATGAATTCTAGGGATTGCAGAATAACCTGGATTTTCGAGAGCAATTTTTGAATTCGTCTCGATTAAACGTAAAATCATAGGCAGTAAATGTTCAGTCCCTGACCCAATAACAATCTGCTCTGGATTACAGATAATTCCTCGAGATTGATACAAATAATTAGCAATTTCTAAACGGAGTTCATACTCTCCTTGAGGCTCGCCTACTTGGAGATATTCCTTGGATGGAAAATCAAATAAATCCTTAGCATACTTTCTCCATATGGCAAAAGGGAAGGATTCCGTATCAATTTTCCCAGGATGAAAATTATATTGATAAGGCTCAGTTCCTTTTAAAACAGTTTCAACTTTTATTTTCGCCTGTTTATTTTCTACAAAGGGCAATTCGTCAATTTCCTCAACAAAGAAGCCTATACGCGGTTTAGAAGCAATATAGCCCTCTGCTAGTAATTGCCCATATGCAATCTCGACTGTTGTTTGGCTAATATTTAGAAAGTCGGCTAACTTCCTTTTGGAGGGTAATTTTGTTCCGACTTCAATTTGCTTTGTAATAATCGCATCTTTCATTCCCATATAGAGTTGTTCATATAATGGTTTTTTACTATTTTTTTCAAGCTTGAAAATTAGCATATCCATGGGCATTCCTCCTATGTGACCATAAGACTTTTTGGAAAATTGACTCTTTTTATATGGTCAATTTTTATTATACTTGAAACCATCAAAGTAGTGGAGGGGAAATTTCACATGAGACTAGTTGGAACTGAGAGAGTAAAACGTGGTATGGCTGAAATGCAAAAAGGTGGCGTCATTATGGATGTTATTAATGCGGAGCAAGCAAAAATAGCAGAAGCTGCAGGAGCAGTTGCTGTAATGGCCTTAGAACGTGTTCCATCAGATATTCGTAAAGCAGGCGGCGTTGCACGAATGGCAGATCCACGTATTGTAGAAGAAGTTATGAATGCTGTATCGATTCCAGTGATGGCTAAGGCACGTATTGGTCATATTGTAGAAGCCCGTGTATTAGAAGCAATGGGTGTAGATTATATTGATGAAAGCGAAGTATTAACACCGGCAGATGAGGAATTTCATTTATTAAAAAGTGACTATACAGTCCCTTTTGTATGTGGGTGCCGTGATCTAGGAGAAGCTGCCCGTCGTATTGGGGAAGGTGCTTCGATGCTCCGTACAAAAGGTGAGCCAGGCACTGGCAATATCGTTGAAGCTGTACGTCATATAAGAAAAGTAAATGCACAGGTAAGACGTGTGGTTGGCATGAATGAAGACGAACTAATGACTGAAGCGAAAGATTTAGGTGCACCATATGAATTACTGATTGAAATTAAACGATTAGGACGTCTTCCAGTGGTTAATTTCGCTGCTGGGGGAGTAGCAACGCCAGCTGATGCTGCTTTAATGATGGAATTAGGAGCAGATGGTGTTTTTGTTGGTTCCGGTATTTTCAAATCCGAAAATCCTGAAAAATTTGCCCGTGCCATTGTAGAAGCGACAACTCATTACAAGGATTATCAACTAATTGCTGAAATTTCAAAAGAGCTAGGAAGTCCGATGAAGGGCATTGAAATTGCAACACTTCTAGATAGTGAACGTATGCAGGAACGAGGTTGGTAGGATGAAAATAGGCGTTCTTGCTTTACAAGGTGCAGTGAGAGAGCATATTCATCAGATTAAATCCCTGGGTTGTGAAGCTATTGAAGTCAAATCCTTGAATGATCTCTCTGGATTAAACGGACTGGTGTTACCTGGTGGGGAAAGTACAGCGATGCGTAAATTATTGACCCGCTTTCAATTGCTGAACCCAATCCGTTCCTTGGCTCAACTAGGATTACCGATGTTTGGAACCTGTGCGGGGCTTATTTTATTAGCTAAAGAAATTGTAGGTTATGATGAAGCACATCTGGGTTTAATGGATGTTGTGATAGAACGAAATTCCTTTGGCAGACAGGTTGATAGTTTTGAAGTGGAAATGTCAGTAAAACATGTAGGGGACAATATTCCAGGAGTATTTATTCGAGCACCGCATATTGTTTCTGTTGGACCTGGTGTCGACGTTCTAGCTGAGTATAATGGGCGAATAGTTTTAGCAAAAGAAGGACAATACTTAGGTTGTTCTTTTCATCCTGAATTAACGGAAGATACTCGTCTAATGCAATATTTTATTGAAATGGTGAGAGATTTTAATAAGACTTCTCTTGCAAAATCGCACAGCATATAGTACATTATGGTTAATTTAATTCGCATATGGCGAATAACATATTGATAACATCGATGATAGGAAGTAGTAACAAGCGTGTTTTTTTAAGAGAGTCAGCGGTTGGTGGAAGCTGATAGAAGCACTTGTGAATCCGTCCTTGAGTTGCTTAAGCTGAATTCGCAGTAGGCTTTTGCCGGTTGAAAAGCCGTTATGAGATAAGCGGATTAGAACTTTTTCTAATCAATTAGGGTGGCAACGCGGGTAGCTCTCGTCCCTTTATGGGGATGAGGGCTTTTTTGTGTTCTCTTTCTCTAATACGGTGAAGTGGATGGAATAACAATATAACGAAGAAAATAACTATAATGGAGGAATCAACATGTTAGATATTAAACGTGTCCGTGATAATTATGCAGAAGTGAAAAAAATCCTTCTAACTCGTAATGAAGATTTAGGGAATATTGATGAGTTTGAAGAGTTAGATGCAAAACGTCGTGAATTAATCGCAAAAACAGAAGTATTAAAAGCAGAACGTAATAAGGTATCAGAACAAATTTCAGTGATGAAACGCAACAAAGAGAATGCTGATGAAGTCATTGCTCGTATGCGTGAAGCGGGAGACGAAATTAAGCAGTTAGATAATGAGCTTCGTGAAGTGGAAGAGAAATTCGATTATATGATGATGCGTCTACCAAACATCCCTCATGAGTCTGTGCCTGTTGGTGAAACAGAAGACGATAATGTGGAGGTACTTACATGGGGTGAGCAACCAAACTTTGATTTTGAAGCAAAACCACACTGGGATCTTGCAACAGATTTACGAATTGTCGATTTTGAACGTGCAGGTAAAGTAACAGGTAGTCGTTTTGTGTTCTACCGTGGCTTAGGTGCTCGTTTAGAACGTGCTTTAATGAGCTTTATGATGGACTTACATGCAGAAGAGCATGGCTATGAAGAAATGCTGCCACCAGTAATCGTTAACCGTGACAGCTTAACAGGTACAGGTCAATTACCGAAGTTTGAGGAAGATGTATTCAAATTAGTGGATACGGATTACTTCATGATTCCAACTGCTGAAGTACCTGTAACAAACTTCTACCGTGATGAAATTATTGATGGAGAGATTTTACCAAAAGGCTTCGCTGCCTATAGTGCTTGTTTCCGTTCAGAAGCAGGGTCTGCAGGTCGTGATACGCGTGGTTTAATTCGTCAACACCAATTCAATAAAGTGGAATTGGTGCGCTTTGTAAAACCGGAAGAGTCTTATAATGAATTAGAAAAATTAACAGGCCATGCAGAGAAGGTCCTTCAATTATTAGGCTTACCGTACCGCAAATTATTAATGAATACATCTGATCTTGGTTTCACAGCAGCCAAAAAATACGATTTAGAAGTATGGATGCCGACACAAAACATGTATCGAGAAATCTCTTCTTGCTCAAACTTTGAAGATTTCCAAGCGCGCCGTGCAAATGTTCGTTTCCGCCGTGAACCAGGAGCAAAACCAGAGTATGTACACACGTTAAACGGTTCAGGTCTTGCAATCGGCCGAACAGTTGCAGCGCTTTTAGAGAACTATCAGCAAGCCGACGGAAGTGTTCTTATACCTGAAGTTCTACAACCATACATGGGCGGAAAAGAAGTTATCGCTCCGCAGTAAAATAAGTAAAAATATAAAAATAGCCAAGACAATGCGCTTGGCTCCTTAATTTCATATTTCAACTTGAACAGGGCTTCCATAAAGTTGGCAAGCCCTGTTCTTTTCTATCTAGATGTTAAAAGAATAATAACCCGATACTTATAATCACACCAGTGAAAATGAGCACGAATAAGCAGAAGCCCATTATGTCTTTTGCCTTTAATCCAGCTATTGCTAAAGCTGGAAGTGCCCAAAATGGCTGAATCATATTCGTCCAAGCATCTCCCCATGCAATGGCCATTGCTGTTTTTGCATAGTCCGCCCCCAGTGATTGTGCCGCTTCCAGCATAATGGGTGCTTGCACTGCCCACTGCCCTCCGCCTGAAGGGACAAAGAAGTTTACTAAACCAGCTGAATAGAAAGTAAATAAATAGAAGGTAAAATCGTTTGAAATGCTGATGAACCATTCTGAGAAAACCCCTGCTAACCCCGATACTGTCATCATCCCCATAATTCCTGCATAGAACGGGAATTGGAAAACAATACCTGCTGTCGTTTTAATTGCACTTTGAGCGGCTGCCAAGAAGCGCTGTGGTGTGCCGTGCAAAATAATGCCAAGAATAATGAAGATTGTATTGACGATATTTAGATCCAATACAAACCCCTTTGTTGCAAAATGATGAGCCAAATAGGAAAGGCCAATAAGTCCGATTAAGATTGTTAATAATGAACTTCTCTCTGTCCAAGAAGCGAATGTTTTCTCAGCAAGAGGGAATTTTTGCTCCTCTTCCACTAATAACGCTGGATCTACCTCCACCACATCTTCGTCTTTTGGCATCATCCAACGATTGAAGAAAGGCAATGTAAATAAAATCACTATTACGATAAACAAATTATATGGTGTGAAAATTGTATCGGAAGTTGGCACTACCCCCATTATTCCTGCAAATGGATGACCTTCTGTCGCAACCGAAAGTGGGATTGAACCAGCTAAACCACCATGCCAAATCACAAAACCAGAATAGCTACTCGCAATTAATAAACGATAATCGACTTTCTTCACATGACGAGCAATCTCTTTTGCAAATAATGCGCCAATAACTAATCCAAAGCCCCAGTTAATCCAACAAGCTAGTAGTGAAATGAAAGTCACAATAATGATGGCGCTAGTCGGTTTCTTAATCTTGCTTGCAATGGAAGATAGGAATTTCTTAAAGATTGGGCTGTTAGCTAAAACATGCCCGGCAGCCAGTACGATGACCATTTGCATTGTAAAAGAAAGTAATCCCCAGAAGCCATCCCCCCAATAAACAACCATATCCAATGGTGAGCTAGGTGTCAGAATAACTCCTAATAGGAAAACAAGTACCGTTAAAATCGCAACAAATATATAGGGGTCGGGTAGGTACTTATCCATAATGGTGTTGGATATCCTTGTTAAAGTCTTCATTTAAATCTCTCCCTTCGTATAAGTTTGAAAAATAGGTAAAAGTATTTTTCGTTGCATAATATGTCATGAAGAAGATTATTATTTCGGTAATAATGAAAAATAGTTAGTGATAATAGATATAAAGGGAATTAAAATAGTAGGATTTTATTATAGTAAAGTCTGAAAATACTTCTTCAAATATTGTAAAATGAAAATAATGAATATTTGAGCAGATTTGGCTTATCACGATGAGTCTTTTTGATATGAAAAGTTTTACATTAAAGCAAAAAAGTTTACTAGAAGGGGATAATAGAATGGAACATTTAATTTATAAAAACCTAAAGAAAATTGAGCTATCCGGTATACGAAAGTTTACGAATATGCTAGTGGATTACCCTAATGCAATAAATCTAACGATTGGCCAACCTGATTTTCCTACACCAACACATGTAAAAGAAAAGGCAAAGCTTGCAATTGATCAAAACCATACATCTTATACACCGAATGCAGGGATTTTTGAATTGCGAAAAGCAATTTCTTCCTTTTATGATCAACAGTATGGATTATCTTATCATCCGCAAGATGAAATTATTGTAACGCACGGTGCTTCCGGTGCACTTACTATTGCTTTAAGAACTATTTTAGAAGAAGGTAGTGAAGTCATTTTATCAGCTCCTGCTTATCCTGGGTATATTCCACTGATTGAACTGTGCGGTGCTATTCCAGTTTGTGTGGATACAGAGGCTACTAATTTTGTTTTAACTGCTGAACTGATTGCAAAACATATCTCTGATAAAACAAGATGCGTCATTCTTCCATCACCATGTAATCCGGTGGGGACAATTATTGAAGAGGCGGAATTACAAAAAATTGCTGCCCTTTTAAAAGAAAAAGAAATCTTTATTATTTCAGATGAAATCTATAGCGAATTAATTTATGAAAATACGCACAAGTCCATTGCTTCTTATGAAGGCATGCGAAATAAAACAATTGTCATCAATGGTGTATCAAAATCTCACTCCATGACAGGCTGGCGGATTGGGTATACCTTAGCTCCGAGCTATCTAACAAAAGAAATGACAAAGCTAAATGGCTATTACATTAGCTGTGCAACAAGCATAAGTCAGTATGCGGCACTTGCCGCCTTAACTGATGGATTAAATAATCCAAATGAAATGAAGAAAGAATATAAAGTGCGTCGTGATTATGTATATGACCGCCTAGTAGGAATGGGCTTTGACGTGGTAAAACCAGCAGGAGCATTTTATATCTTCCCGTCTATTAAGAAAACAAACAGGACTTCTTTTGACTTTTGTATAAGTCTATTGAAAGAGCAGGAGCTAGCGACGGTTCCAGGCAGCGCATTCTCCCAGTTTGGTGAAGGCTACATCCGCCTTTCCTTCGCACAACCTTTAGAAGTTTTACAAAAGGGCATGGATCGCTTAGAGAAATTTATGGAGCAGTTTAGCTAATATTATGTGTGTTGGGGGCTAACTTTAATCGGTTGGCCGCCTTTTTTATTTAATAAAAATAGGAAAGATAGTTAGAGGAAAGGGAGGTTTAATTTTTCTGGGAATATTAAGGGGCGATAGAGTGCTTGGGGTAAGGGAGGCTCATCGAAAGGTAAAATAGACGCGATCAATAAGACGTTTTGAACAAAGAAAGCTTCGGAACGGTAGGATAGAGGCGATCTATAAGACAGTTGGAGCAGAGAAAGCTCCTGAAAAGTAGAAAAGAAGCATCTATAATTCAGCTACAAATAATCTTTAAAGCAGTTTATTGGAATATCTTCTTTTATTTTAATGCATTCATTCCCCACTTCCATTTACTTAAGTCCTTCAGCCTCGCAACGAATATAAAAAAACTTACTCTCTATTGAATGAGGGAAATTCTCCATTGCTAACAGGCGGCGTTTCCCAACGCGTCGGTCAAATAACGCGTATGCTCGAATCAAGGGGTCTTCTGATGTTAAAGCTTGTTCGATTGATATATTAGGGTAATTTAATAGAGCATTATAGAGATGCCAGCTCCCCCATATACCAGTTTGGATTAGCTCTTCTTCCGCTTGATCAGAAGCCGCAATTAATGCTTTTCGTTCTGGTGAATTAAACATGACCTCCCAATTTTCGCTGTATGGAATAGGCTTTAATTCGTATTGTTCTTTCAATTCCTGTTGACGTGAATTATACTTTTGTATGTGTGAAAGATCGGCTGCACTGAAAATTTGCTCTTTATCAAAGCTTAGCCAAACGCGTGACGGAGAATCATGGGCTTGTCGATAGACAGCAGCATGTACTTCAATTCGCCCCTTTAATGAAGTACACAGAAACCCTTCAATCGTTTTCTTTAATTTACTAAATTTCATGATTCTCTCCCTCTTGTATCAACCGTTTCTTCTCAAGTTTTTCTGCTTTTTTTCGTTCTCGAATCGCACGGAAGAAACTAGTCAGGATTTCACCGCACTCTTCTGCTAAAATGCCTTCAGTTACAGCGCATTCATGATTAAATCGCGAATCATTTAACAAACGGTACAATGAATCAACACAGCCCGCTTTCATATCTCTTGCACCATACACGACACGGGGGACACGGGATTGAAGAATGGCACCTGCACACATCGGACAGGGCTCTAATGTAACATACAAAGTTGTTTCTTCTAATCTCCAACTTCCAATCGCTTCACAAGCTTGTTGAATGGCCATCAATTCAGCATGGGTGACAGCATTTTGTGTCGTTTCCCGTAAATTGTGCGCTCGTCCAATTATTTCATCTTGATAGACAATGACAGCCCCGATAGGTACCTCACCTAAAGCTTGTGCTTTTTTCGCTTCTTCAATTGCTTCAAGCATAAATGTCCGATCTCTTTCAAATAGTTCCACGTTCATCTCTCCTTGCTTGCTAGTTTAACATGGCAGTTTGCAAAAATCAGTCATTATTGATTGCTAAAACAATAGAAAATAACCATTATCCTTCCCGTACCATATGCCTTATAATAATTCCTTATTTTGTTTGCAGTCTGTCTCTGTTTTTCGACAAGCTCATATGATAAAATGAATAGCATTGACAAATTTAGACTTGAAGGAGGGACTTCTCGGTGTCTGTTCCATTTATTACAGTAGAGGGTCCAATTGGTGTAGGGAAAACGTCGTTATCTAACGCCATTTCTAACGCCTTTGAATACCATTTATTAAAAGAAATTGTGGATGAAAACCCGTTTCTAGGAAAGTTCTATGAAGACATAGATGAGTGGAGCTTTCAAACGGAGATGTTCTTCCTTTGTAATCGATATAAACAACTAACTGACATTAAGAAACATATAATAGAAACAGGGTCACCTGTCGTAGCGGATTATCATATATTTAAAAATTTAATTTTTGCAAAGCGTACCTTACAGCCATCTGAATATGAAAAGTATGAGTCCATTTACAACATATTAACTGCAGATATGCCACGACCTAATATGGTGGTGTATTTACATGCTAGTTTAGATACATTAATGGATCGGATCGCCCTGCGCGGTAGAGAGTTTGAAAAAATGATTACCCGAGATTACATAGAACAACTAGCTGCTGATTATCACGAATTCATTCAGCATTTTGAAGTGATGCACCCTGATATTCCTGTCATTCAGTTAAATGGCGACGAAATAGACTTTGTAAAAAATCCTGAAGATTTAGAGAAGGTATTAAAATTAGTAGAAGAAAAGCTACAACAAAGGAGTTCACATACAGAATGAATTTACGAGAAAAATACAATATACCATCCAATACGGTGATTACCATTGCTGGGACGGTAGGGGTCGGAAAATCTACAATGACTAAAGCACTTGCAGAAGCCTTAAATTTCCGTACTTCATTTGAAAAGGTAGATACAAACCCATATTTGGACAAGTTCTATGATGATTTTGAAAAGTGGAGCTTCCATTTACAAATTTATTTTCTTGCAGAACGCTTTAAGGAACAAAAACGTATATTTGAGTATGGTGGCGGATTTATCCAAGACCGTTCTATTTACGAAGATACAGGGATTTTTGCAAAAATGCATTATGACAAAGGGACAATGAACCCAACTGATTACGAAACATATACAAATTTATTTGATGCCATGGTCATGACACCATACTTCCCGCATCCAAATTTACTTGTGTATTTAGAAGGACCAATTGACAATATTATTGGTCGCATCCAAGAGCGTGGCCGTGAAATGGAGCAGCAAACACCTAATGATTATTGGATTGAAATGCATGAACGCTATGAAAACTGGATTAACAACTTCAATTCTTGCCCAGTGTTGCGTTTGGACATTAACGATTACGACTTAATGAAAAACCCGGAACAAATCGAGAGCATTGTAGAGCGCATTGCCTATATGTTGGAACAGACAAGTCATCTCCGTAAATAGAATACAAAGTAAATAAAGGGAAGCTTACACAAATTAATAAACTCATATTAACTGCACCGAAAGCTTGCGACAGGCTTAAACAGTGATTTATGTAAGAGATATGAAAGAGTGCCTCCTTTAGTCCAAAAAAGGAGGCACTTTTTTAGTTGCTTTCATTAAAAAAAACAGGGGTAGATTCTACATTTTTTATCCATACATATGGTTCATCGTCTATGTTTTCTTTTATCCATACATCTCCTTGAACTTGATTTTCAACCTTTCGAAGCCAAGTAATTGCATTTCCAACTACTTGAGGTGAAGAATCCAATTCATTGTTTTTGGGGAATGTAAGCTGCTTTTGTTCACCGGATTTAAGGTCTATGGTATAAAGAGAGGTATACATGATTGGAACGGGGCCTTCGTTCCAATCCTTATGATCCTTAGAACGAGCCACTATGATTTTATCCGGGGAAAGCCATTCTAGATCGAGATCGACATACCCTTTAGGTGTGTACGCTTTGGGTGTGGTTGAAATTGGAATATCAGCAATAGCTGTATTTTTGTTTTCAACAAAAAATCTACCTTCCCCAGAGATAAAGGCTAGTTGATTTTTTGATGGTGCCCATTTAATCCAATCTTCAAAGCCAAGCATCTTACCTATCACTTGAAAGTTATCGCCTGTTGATGAGATGACACACAGTGTATTACTGTCGTTGGACCAGGAGGCAGTTGGAATCGCCAAAAGGCTAAGCCATTTACCGTCTGCACTCCACTTAAAATAAGCCGTATCAATTGCAAATAGGTCCTCTTCATTCGTTTGAATCGTAAAAAACGGTGTAATCTTATTTGTATCTAAGTGGGTGTCTAGGGGGACTTTAAAAAGAGGGACTGGCCCCCATCCAGTGGGCACTAAATCCGATTGAGAGGAAACGATAAATGCGTCGCCATCTGGAAACCACTCAAAATTACTTACACCGAGTGCTACATTCTCGAAACCTTGTGGTCGTCCATTCTTCATTTTTGTAACTCTCAAGATTCCATCTACTGTATAAGCCAACTGATTTGAAGTGGGTGACCATTTAAAATGATGTGTTTCAATCCCCTGATAGGGTTGGTAACTCTTATTAACTTTTGAATCATAAATCGTTAAATATTGTTTCTCTCCCGCTTTATTTCCGGCTAAATAGGCTATAAACCGGCCATCAATAGACCATTGTGGAGAAGAAACAAACAATCCTTCAGTAAGCTGGATTTCTTTCTCTCCTTCTTTTATCCAAAGCTGATGATCTCTTATGAATGTTGCCTTAAATGGAGTTTCAGCAGATACATCTAATGAAAATCCTATTAGGAATAGAATAACTAGTAAAATGCGGCTCATTACCCATAACACCTCCTTTTATAGGGTGTCCTGATAAATAACAAAAATTCTAACATAATATTACCGAATACATTATTAGTTAAGCACCATGTAGTTCTTTTCCGTTTAACTTGTTATTGACAATCGAATTAGAAAAGAGAATAATTTTGGTTAATCGTTTCATTGAGAACGATTCTTATTTACTGTAGAATTATAGGAGTTGAAATATATAAATGCGAATGAACGTAAGTAATGTCGAGGTTGGTTACGATAAGAAAGTAATTGTCAACGACCTAACTATTGGAATTCCCGATAGCCAAATCACCACAATTATTGGGTCGAATGGATGCGGCAAATCAACATTATTAAAAGCAATGACAAGAATTATCCCTCACCAAAAAGGACAGATTATGCTTGATGGTGCTGAAATTCAGAAGAAAAATACAAAAGATTTAGCCAAGGAACTAGCTATTTTACCTCAAACACAAGATAGTGCAGTTGGGTTATTAGTAGATGAGTTGGTTTCGTATGGCCGTTTCCCATACCAATCGGGCTTTGGGAGTTTAACAAAGGAAGATAAGGAAATTATCGATTGGGCATTGAAGGCTACAAATACATATGAACTAAAAAATTATTATGTGGATGAGCTTTCTGGTGGTCAGAAGCAACGTGTTTGGATTGCGATGGCTCTCGCACAAAATACGGATATCATTTTTTTAGATGAACCAACTACATATTTAGACATGGCTCACCAGCTTGAGGTTTTAGAACTGCTACAAAACTTAAATGAAAAGGAGAATCGTACAATTGTGATGGTTTTGCATGATTTAAATCATGCAGCGAGATTCTCAAATTATATGATTGCCCTTGAAAAAGGAAACTTGGTAAAAGCAGGGACGCCAGATGAAGTCATGACATCTGAAGTATTAAAAAAAGTTTTTAATATTGATGCTGTTATTAGTAAGGATCCTCGTTCAAACAAACCGATTTGCATTACCTATGACTTAATTAAAAAAGAAAACTAAACCAAATGGCTACATTTAATATTATATGAAAAAAACACTGTTTTTCGAAGACAGTGTTTTTTCATCTCAAAGCAATTCGAGAACCTCTTGTTTTTTAACAAGCTGTATATTAGCTTCTTTTATAACCTCTTCGTAATCCTCTATATTATCGTTATAGTGCATCGCATAGATTTTTTCATGTAAAGATAATGGATAATAGTCCAGCACTTCCTGAAGTGTTGCATGTACTCCGTTAAATGTGAAGCTAACATCCTGGAAAATTGCAACGGTATTTTTATCAACCTGTTCCAAAATATTTGTAGCTTCTAACTTTTTCAAGTCTCCTGAAAAAACAATGTTAGCTTCATCCGATGATAATTTAAACCCGGCACTGATTAAGCCTTCAGCATGTAGGTTCGTCGTATCAATTACTGAAAAAGTGTATTGTCCGATTGTAAAAGTATCGGCATTATTTAATATGATAAAATCACAAAAGTCTTCAACGGTACGCCCCCGATTTTCTAGACTATTCTTAAGGTATTTTCTTAAAGGTAAAGCAAGCTTTTCCTGCACGATAATCATGGTTTTTAGCGGTGAGTGCTGACCGTTTGCAAATTGCCAAAAACGGGTCATGACTAATTCCTCTAGGCCACCGACATGATCATAATGAAGATGTGAAATAAAAACATAATCGATAGCTAGATAGTCATATCCAGCGGCAGGTAAACTATTCCGTAAGGTCGTCCCTGCATCAATTAATAGGAATTTTTCGTCTACTTCAATGATATAGTTATTATGAAAGTTGCTTTTTGTAAAAGCACCACCAACGCCTAAAGGGCAAATTTTCATAGAAGGTCTCCTTTTTAACAGAGTATTAATAATTTCGCAGTATACTTGTATTATATCAAATCGAATATTGGGGGAATGAAAATGAACGTTGCTATCTACTGTGGTTCACAATCTGGGAAGAAGTCTGTTTATATAGAAAAGGCAAAAGAGCTAGGAGAAACATTAGCAAAAGCTAAAATTGGGATTGTCTATGGTGGCTCTAATGTTGGTTTAATGGGAACAGTTGCGGATTCAGCTCTGGGTCATAACGGAAGAGTGATCGGTATTATGCCAGAGCATTTGCAAAAACGTGAAATCGCTCATTTATACTTAAGTGAAATTCATTTTGTTGAATCTATGCATGTTCGAAAAAAGAAAATGGTCGATCTATCCGATGCCTTTATTGCCTTGCCAGGGGGCTGTGGTACACTGGACGAATATTTTGAAGTCTTTACCTGGGCTCAAATCGGCCTACATCATAACCCGGTTATTTTATATAATATCGATGGATTCTACGACGCCCTTATTCAACATTTCCATAAGATGATTGAGGAAGGCTTTATTCGTGAAGAGCAGCGTGAAATCTTAAAAGTCGCTACAACAGCTGAAGAAATTTTAACGATTTTAAGAAATCATCAAGAAATTTTATTGAAAAAAGGAAGCTAATATGAAACCCTAAGTAATCTATCATCCATTACTTAGGGTTTTCTATCTTAAAATAATTGCCACTAATAATGGAATTGCCATTAAAAGCAAGACACCGAAGCTCCATAACACTTGTTTGGAAGTTGACATATTTTTGGGGCGAATGCTAAACGTATCATATAAATTGTTGATTGCCCGTTGCTCTTTTTCATAGAGCATTTTTTGAAATTGATCGTAATCATCAATGTAAGAATAAGGTGAATCTAACCCAAATCGGAGTGAGCGAATATCATCTGTAACATCTTGATTATCGTGAAAATAAAGAATGGTTGGAGCAAGCCCTCCAGTTGATTTTGCAATAACCTCGATATCAAATGTCGCCATCCTATAACCTGCTTCGCCAGTATTCTTTTGAAATTGAGTTACTAATCGGTTTATTTTCATACATGTCACTCCCTACTTGTTTAGGTCTATTAAAACGCCCGTCTAGAAGAGCATGCTTAAAACCATTGTATCCAGATTATTTAACTTTAATGGGGCAAATTAGATTAAATTAATAAAAAAACCTATTTAACTTAATCTAATATTCCTATAATATTTAAATTATTACAATTTTTAGTTAATTTAAAAGGGGGCAGTAATAATGGAAACGACAAAAGTTCAACAGAGATTAATCAGTTTACCTACTACGGCTATTTCAGATGCTACAGGTGGCCATACAAATATTGATGGAGCTATTAAACCTCTTAGCGACCACTTTAAAATTGCTGGACGAGCTCTTACTGTACGATTGCCTGATGGAGAAAATGGGGCAGTTTTAGAAGCGATTAGTAAAGCGCAAAAGGGCGATATACTTGTAATTGATGCTAAAGGAAATACAAATCGTGCGGTTGCTGGAGATTTTGTCATTTCATTAGCTAAAGGTGTAGGAGTCCAAGGATTTGTCGTAAATGGAGTAATACGTGATATTGTGGCAATTCGACAAATAGATTTCCCTGTCTTTTCATTAGGTACAACGGTTGCTGCAGGTTTTAAGCATGGAGGCGGAGTTGTAGGTGTACCTATCGCGATTGGTGGTGTGACAGTCCATCCAGGAGACTATATTGTTGGTGATACTGATGGGGTTGTTGTTATTCCAAAAGAAGATGTTGAAGAAATAGCAACTGCTGCAGAAGAAAAAATGCGAAAAGATGAATTACGTGAAGCCGAAGCATTATCAAATGGTGAGGTCTCTATTCGTGAATATTTAGAAAAAGTTTTGCCTAAATAGAGTTATTATTTTTGTTCTATTAATTTTTTTGAAAATGAAAGGCTTATATATCGCTCTTTTATCCTTCGAATTTGCTTAAAAAAGATGGAAATAATCATTTATTTACTTTTCAAGTATAATAATGATAAAATTTAATTAGTTATTTTTCGCTTAATCTTAATTTAAGAGCGGGGGACCCAAATGATTTATACGGCTATTTCCGTTATAGGTGAATTCTAAAAAAGAAAGGGCTTACGTTTCCGAAGTCCTAACCCGAAAGCTAACCTCGTAAGCGTTTAAAGGAAGCGATATGAAGAGATTTAGTTAGTCTATAGTACAAGCTATTTTTTGTGTTAATTAAATTAATAGGTTTCATTCATATACTTGTTTCCCTTACCAGTGTAATTCGACTAGTAAAATCATCAAGAAGGTGGGGTAATTATGAAATTTAAATTAAGTCTAGCAATGCAAATCTTAATTGGTCTTATCTTAGGAGTAATTGTCGGCGGGATTTTCTATGGAAGTGAAACAGCACAAAGTGTTTTGCAGCCATTAGGGGATCTTTTCCTCCGCTTGATTAAACTGATCGTTGTACCAATTGTACTTTCAAGTATTATTGTGGCTATTGCAGGTGTAGGAGATTTGAAAGCTGTTGGTAAACTGGGCGGCAAATCATTGGCATATTTCATCGGCATGACATTATTGGCCATTGTAGTAGGTCTAGTTTCAGCTAATATTTTCCAACCTGGATCTGGCATAAATATGAATAATCTAAGTCAGGCTGATATTTCTAGTTATGTCGATACTTCCCATGAACAAGAAGGAAAATCCATTGTGGATACACTTCTGCATATTGTTCCTACAAATCCTATTCAGGCAATGGTTGAAGGCGATATGCTGGCGATTATCTTCTTTGCCGTAGTACTGGGCCTTGGAATCGCTGCGATTGGCGAAAGAGGAAAAGTGGCATTAGGATTCTTTGAAGGTATATCACATGCTATGTTCTATGTAACAAACTTATTTATGAAGTATGCACCGATTGGTGTTTTCGCTTTAATCGGAGTAACAATTTCTAAATATGGTTTTGCATCACTAATTCCACTTGCTAAATTAGCGATCACTGTCTACGGAACAATGATTTTCTTTGTTATTGTTATATTAGGCATTATGGCTAAAATTATTGGGTACAGCATCTTTAGATTAATAAAGGTGATAAAAGAAGAATTAATTTTGGCATTCTCTACTTCTAGTTCGGAAACGGTTCTTCCAAGAATCATGGACAAAATGGAGAAGGTCGGTGCTCCAAAACATATTTCGACATTTGTAATTCCAACAGGTTATTCTTTTAACTTGGATGGTTCGGTATTATATCAAGCAATCGCTTCATTATTTGTTGCACAAATGTATGGTATTGAACTAAGTATTGTTCAACAAATAACGTTAATGCTAGTGTTGATGGTCACATCAAAAGGTATGGCCGGTGTACCAGGTGTATCATTCGTTGTATTATTAGCTACATTCGGCACAATGAATCTACCTGCAGAGGGCTTAATGTTTATCATAGGTATCGACCGTATACTAGATATGGGACGAACTGTGGTTAACGTAGTGGGGAATTCATTGGCAGCACTTGTTGTTGCGAAATGGGAAGGTCAATTTAACCCGAATTCTGATGTTGAAAACACTCAAAAGGCTTAATAAAGAAATATCGTATAAAAGTATATAATCGAGACTATCGGCGTTTATCGTTGATAGTCTTTTTTACTTGTTTTAGTCATTGAATACTGATTTGATGATAAAAATCAGCTATAAGATAAGAGTGAAAAATAAAAAAACGACTTAAGGTGAATAGTTCATCTTAAGTCGTTATATAAAAAAAACCGCATTCACAAGAAACGGTTAAGTAGTTGATTAATTAAATTGAAAAATGGCGGAGGCAGTAGGATTTGAACCCACGCGCGGTTTAACCCGCCTGTCGGTTTTCAAGACCGATCCCTTCAGCCAGACTTGGGTATGCCTCCGTATAATATGTCGAAATCTATCGACAAGAAATACTATATCATTTATTGTAACCTTGGTCAATACTTTTATTCATTTTTTTGTTTTTGATAATAAACATTATTTGCTTTCATAAAATAATAGTGAAATGATTTGTAGATTAAGGTTAGAGCATTTTGTGAAAAGATTGTTGCTCAAAAAAAGAGAACATAAAGATAACAAATCATCATGATTCACTTACTTTAATAGGAAAATTTTATATTTCCAAATTACCCAGAACAAAACATTGCATTTACCCCTTGATATAAAGTATACTAATTTATGCCGTGCTAGGTGGGGAGGTAGCGGTGCCCTGTAACTCGCAATCCGCTCTAGCGAGACTGAATTCCTTTTCTGAGGCTGTCCGTATGTTTGGTCTGCCTCTTGCACGTAGCGTTGAAGGTTGGGTCCTGCGCAATGGATACCCACGAACCATGTCAGGTCCGGAAGGAAGCAGCATTAAGTGGCTTCATCCATGTGCCGCGGGGTAGCCTAACCTGAGCTGGCGACAAGAGTAACGCTTATGTACGGCTGTCGAAGAAAGGTGCACGGCTTTAATCTACATATTAAGCCAAAAGGCATCCAAAAAAGACAAAATCAACTTTAATGTTGGTTTTGTCTTTTTTTTTTCGCCCACCTTACCAGAGGAGCGCTTTAATTCCTTAACCATCATAAAACCTCAAAAAAAATCCTATAGTATTACGAACAGCACGAACAAAATCTGAAAATTTGATAATTATTTGGAAATACTGGAACTTAAATGTAAAATGAACGTACCAATTAAAGAGAGAAAAAGGAGGTTAGGGATTTGTTTAAGCGAATCATACCGGTATTATTTTTATTTTCATTTTTTATTAGTTTTCTACATATAGACAGTGCTAGTGCAGCACCTAAATTAGATGTAAGTGCGGAAGCTGGAATTTCCAATAAGGTAAAGTACTACACACCACTACCACTTAAATTAACCATTACGAACAACGGGTCGTCCTTTTCAGGAGACCTGGTCATTGATGCAGCTGAGTCTTATTCTGTCGGTTCAGGGTTGGTATATCCATTAGATATCGCAGAGGGTGAGACGAAAACCATTCAGCTTTATTTAAATGGACTCTCTGATGATTATATGTACAGTGGTAGTCAACAACAACCGAACCTATTCTATTTCTATGAGGGCGGTATTGAAAAAGGGAAGCTTGTGGAATATACAGGTACGAAAGCGGTACGTCCACAGTTTCATGAACAAGATGCATCATTTGTGTATACGTTAACGGAAAATAGTGATCGACTATCTGCCTTACAACGATTAAGACAATTTTCAGCTTATAACGTGGAAGTTTTCCATGTGAATCAGCTTAAAAATTTTGAATTACCTTCAGAAACAAAGGGTTTAGCGATGGCTGATGTTATTGCGGTAGATGAAATCAGTCTTGCAGATTATACAGAAAATCAACAACAAGCCATTTACAATTGGGTAGAAAATGGTGGAACGCTGCTAATCGGCGCTTCCGATCAGATTGAAGCTTCTTCAGGGCTTTTTAAGGAGCATTTACCATTAATCCTTTCAAATGAGAGGGTCAGTGTTTCAAAGGAAAAACTAACAGCTTTATCTAAGGACGGAATTTTCCCGGAGGGTATTGAAGTTTATAAAGCGCAAGAAAAAGAAGGAAGTGCCCGTTTGCTTGTTGATGGGGATACAATCCTAGCCTCAAGTAAATCTTTAGGAAGTGGACGTATCATTCAAACAACTTTTTCTTTAGGTGATCAACCACTTGCGGGTATGGACGGCTACGCAAAATTAATAGCTCAATTATTAAATTTACAAAATCCAAACCAAAATAACTCATTTGGAATGTATTATGGCGGGTTAAATGAGTACCTACCATCAGAAGTTGGCGGTGTGAATGAGCTTTTCCCTTCTTTTGAGGTCTCTACAACCTTACTTGTGATTACGGTCATCGTTTATATCTTAATCATTGGCCCATTACTATATTTCGTCTTAAAAAGAATGGATAAACGAGAACAAGCGTGGTGGATTATCCCTGTCTTATCAATTGGACTATCACTAGCCATGTTTATTTTTGGCGCGAAGGATCGTTTGCTCCAATCCCAAATTCAACAATCTGCTTTTTATAAGGTAGAAGGGGAGAATTTGGTAGGGAATTATGTAGAGTCCATTTTAACAAATCGAGGTGGGGACTTCACCTTTACAACGGATGCTAATACAACAGCTGTTGCGTCCCGTGGCTCCAATATGTATTCAAATCCATCTGAAGCTGTATTACATGAGAAATCATATGTTAAAGAACAGGCAAATGGATCAACTATAAATTTGAGAAATTTAAATTACTGGTCTGTTCAATCGATTGTTGGGCAAACAAAAATCGAAAATGCAGGGAATATGGATATTCAGCTTACACTTAAAGATGGAAAAGTAGAGGGAACTATCACAAATCATTTCCCATTTAAATTAAATGATGTAGCGATCTGGTCTGGTTCGAAAGAAATTGTTTTAGGGGATATTGAGCCCGACGATACGCTTGAAGTATCGGAAGAAGTAAAAAATTCGGTTCTTCTTTCGCCATCCTTTTCAAATTACAACTATACACAACCACAATCTAAAGATGATTTAATGCCCGTACGCTTAGAAAAACTTAAATATGGCGTAGGGGCTTTGGTAGAGGGTGAACGATTGCCTACGGTTATTGCATGGACAGAAGAAGCGTTAGTAGGTATTGAACTAGACGGAAGTGCAAAAATGTCACCCGTATCTTATATTGCTCAGAGTTTTGAGCCGACAATTGAATTATCAGGGGACTTCACTTTAGATAAAGAATCATTAGAAGAAAATTTAGAGCCAACGAATGGTTCTGGTTATATGGAATTAATGAACGAAGCTACAAATGAATGGTATTTAGATAAAGGGGATTATAACTTCACTGTTTGGGCGCCAGATGAGCTTTTGGGTAGCACAACTTGGACAGAAATATCCATTTCTAACAAAGCGGCTAATCGAACATCCCTTGCTATTTGGAATTGGACCACTTCGAATTATGAGGATATTCAAGAAAAAAGTGTAAGTTTTTCAACAAACCTAAATCAATATATATCATCAGAGGGGCAAGTGCAGATCCTTGTTCGGTTAACGGATGATATGGGGTCACCTGTAAAAATGCCAGATGTCGAAATAAAAGGGGTGGCAAAATAAATGATGGTTGATATTCAAGGATTAACAAAAAAATACGGCTCCTTTACGGCGTTAGATAATTTAACTTTGTCCCTGGATGAAGGTGTAGTCTTTGGCTTTGTAGGTGCCAATGGTGCAGGGAAATCTACAACATTTTCAATACTATCTACTCTTCTTGCACCAACAGCTGGAGACGCTTTGATAAATGGCAAAAGTGTTGTACGTGAAGCGAAGGAAGTACGTAAACAAATTGGCTATATGCCTGATTTCTTCGGGGTTTATGACCAGTTAAAGGCAGATGAATATTTAGACTTTTACGGGGCGAGTTATGGGCTGCCTGCTGCGGAAAGAAAAGTACTTATTCCGCAATTATTAGAGCTGGTGAATTTGACGCATAAACGCTACGAATATGTTGACTTACTATCCCGTGGGATGAAGCAACGACTTTGTTTAGCTCGTTCGCTTATCCATGATCCTAAAGTGTTGATTCTGGATGAGCCAGCTTCAGGTTTAGATCCCCGTGCGCGTGTGGAAATGAGAGATATTTTAAAGCATTTAAAATCAATGGGGAAAACGATTTTAATATCATCGCATATCTTACCGGAGCTTGCAGAAATGTGTGATGAAATTGGTGTAATTGATAATGGGAAACTAATCGCCCATGGCAATGTTGCTCAAATCCAGGATCAGTTGCAGAGTGATAAACGTATCATTGTTAAGGTGATGGATGAAATCGAAAAGGCCCGCGCCTTTTTTGAAGAGGACCCATTAGTTAGCTCAATTGAAGTAACACATGGAAAAAATGAGGTTGCCTTTAATTATCGCGGAAAAACAAGGGATCAAGTAAATCTTTTGCGGAAGGCATTGCTTGCAGATATTCCGATCTTCTCACTAACGGAAGAGGAAAAAGATTTAGAAGATGTCTTTATGGCGATTACAAAGGGGGCGGATGCAGAGTGATGGAGCGTTTTTCAAATCCAGTATTATCGAAGGAGTTAAAATTACGATTCCGTGCCTTTAAAAGCTTCTCTGGACTAATGTTTTACTTAGCGGTCCTCTGTATTTTTGTTACTGGGTTTTTATTAATCTACACACAATTTTCAGGTACTGCCTTTTTTAGACCAAGTGACAGCTTTACGATGTTTGCTGTATTAAGCGTAATTCAGATGGGGCTTGTAATGTTCATTACCCCAGGCTTAACTGCAGGTGCAATCAGTACTGAACGAGAAAAACAAACTTTAAATATTTTACTGACAACAACACAAAGCTCAACGCAAATTATTGTAGGGAAGCTTTTGTCGTCAGTGGCATTTTTAGTTTTAATGCTGGTGGCGGGCTTGCCGTTATATAGTCTTGTATTTCTATTTGGCGGTGTATCGCCTTCACAGTTAATAACAATCTTCTTGTTTTATTTGGTGACACTAATTGCAATCGGCAGTATTGGGATTATGTTTTCAACAATAACAAAAAGAACAATTGTATCAATGATAGCTACTTATGGATCCATGATCTTTTTAGCAGGAATTACAGCCTTCCTATTCTTTGTTGGGGTATCCATGGAGCAAATGTTTATGGGTTCGGGGAATCCTCAAGGAAATGTAACGCCTTTTTCTCCCATTTCGTACTTCTGGGCGAGTATTAATCCAGGCGTATTAATGGTGACGATCCTGTACCCTGATATGGCAACAAGTCTTGAGTCGGTAGTTGGAATTTCTATGCCGGTCTGGGTAAGCTATTTAATTTTCTATGTACTAATAACAGCTTTTTGCTTATTTATAGCCATTCGTAAATTACGTGCAAACATGAAAACAAACAGATAAGGAGGCAAAGAAGATGGATCGCCGTCGTTCATTGAAACAATTTATCAATCGAGCAAAAAGAAGTTTGAATTTGGAGCATTCACTTCCTAAATTGCAATATGGCATCCTTTTAGCATTCTTTCTAAGTGCGGCGATTCTTTTAGTTTCTCGTTTATTTGTCTTTCCTTACTATCGGAATGTTGCAATTTATGTCGGTATCGGAACTATAGTAGCCTTCGTTCTTTCTATTTGGTGGAGGCGAGTTCAAGAAAAGGAAGCAATGCACCATTTGGATAGCTTTTACCCTCATAATGAGCTTGTGACCGCTCTTTCTTTAGGGGATGAGTCCAATCCATTAGTGGGCTCCATCTTGCAAAAGGCAGTAAAAGAATCATCAGCTGCTTTTGAGCGATTTAAGAAAAGGGATAAGGTTCTTTGGAAGCCGAAAGTTTTGGTCGGCATTGTTTTGGTTTTAATCGCGATGGGGGCTTTGTCTATTTTCCCATCTGCAACACAACAACAAGCCCTTGTTATAGAGAAAGAGCAGGATGTTTTAAAGGACCTGGAAAAAGAAGTGACGAAGCTTGAGGACAAAACCAAAACAAAAGAAACTAAAAAACAATTACAAGAATTACAAAACAAATTAGACGAATTAGAAACCTCCGAGGAAGCATTACGGGAAGTAGTGAAAAAACAAAAGGAATTAAAGCTTCAGGAGCAAAAGTTAAAGGAAAAACAAGAATTAGCAAAGCAAGATAGCGGTGAAGGAATGGATGGCTTAACTGCGGAGGAACAAAAGCAACTTGAGGAGCTTATGGAGCTTCAAAAGGAACTGGCCAATACCGCAAATAGTACCCAAACTGCTTTAAGCAAACTTGGAAAACCTATTAGCTTTGATCTACAAAATGCCATTGCCAGTGAACTTGGTTCGGAATCGGCGGAAAATAGTTCGGAAAATGAACAGAGTGATTCTTCAAGTGAAGATGAAGTGGAACAAAACGATAGTGATGGCAATAATCAAGAAAACAGCCAAGGCAACAATAATGGTTCGGGTCAGAATGGGCAAGGTCAAGGAAATGGTACAGGTAACGGTTCCGGGCAAGGAAACGGCTCAGGAAGTGGCTCTGGGCAAGGAACTGGAACAGGAACCGGAACCGGCGGAACCGGTCAAGGTAAAGGTGGCAATGGTGCCGGATTAGGCCAAGGGGGTCGTGATTTACTTTCCATTCCTAATCGAGTGGGTGGTAACCAAGATACTACTGTTGATGGCGGTCCACTAGGAGATGGAACCGCAGTAGGGGAACAAAAAGGACCTGTTCCAGTTACAAAAGGAACGATTCGTCCTTACGAAGAAGTGGTAGGCGACTATAAAGATAGTTACTTAAAAAGCTCTGATAGAATGCAGCTACCCAAGGATCTACAAGATATCGTACAATCATATTTTTCTTCCATTGAGTCGGAATAAGGAGGTTTTAAGAAGTGCCTTTTAGTGAACAGCAGTATAGCGAAATAAGTCAAGAATTACAGCGGGTAAAACAAGAAATAGGTAAATTTATAGTTGGTCAAGAAGAAGCAATCGAATTTACACTGTACTCCATTTTGGCTGATGGTCATGCTTTGTTGGAGGGTTTGCCGGGTCTCGGGAAAACGATGTTAATACGGACGATTTCGGAAGTGCTTGATTTATCCTTTTCACGTATACAATTCACCCCTGATTTAATGCCAACGGATATTACGGGAACAAATATTATAGAACGAACTGAAAATGGAAAACAGCAATTTGTCTTTCAGCCGGGACCACTTTTTAGCCAGATGGTCTTAGCCGATGAAATTAATCGAGCTACACCGAAAACGCAAAGTGCACTGCTAGAGGCTATGGGGGAAAAAACCGTTACGATTTTAGGGGATACAAAGAAAATGGCAAGACCGTTCTTTGTTCTTGCTACGCAAAACCCGATTGAGATGGAAGGAACCTATCCATTACCAGAAGCACAGATGGACCGCTTTATGTGCAAAATTTTAGTCCCTTATCCATCTAAAAAAGAGTTAATGGAAATTATGAAAAGAACGACTGGTGCAGAGGAAGTTGAATTAGAGAAAGTCATGAACAGTGACAGTTTAGTTGTGGCACAGCAAATGGTCAAGGAAGTATTGGTAGCGGACGAAATGATGGAATATGCGGTTAATTTAGTTGTCGCCACGCATCCAAAGGGAGACTTCTCTTTACCGGATGTTCAGCAGTTTGTGATGTATGGAAGTGGTCCCCGGGGCTTGCAAAGTATTATCAAATTAGCAAAAGCTCGCGCTGTGATGCAAGGCCGTTTCCATGTATCAATCGCAGATATTAAATCAGTAGCTAAACCAGCTCTTCGCCATCGAATGATGATGAATTATGAAGGAGAAGCAGAGGGGAAAACAGCGGATGATTTAATCGAAAGCATTCTATCTTCAATTCAGCAAGGCGTGGGTCTATGAATAATCAAAAAATAATATTGCCTGATGAATGGGTTGCGAAAATTAGTCGTTTATCTATTGCAACCTCCTCAAAGCTACGTGGACAACATAAAGGGGGTAATCGTTCTCAAAGGTTTGGTTCATCCCTCGATTTTTCCGATTTTCGTGAATATACCCTAGGTGATGATGTGAGACAAGTCGATTGGAATGTGTATGCGCGGACGGAAAAATACTTTATAAAACGTTTTTTAGATGAGCAAGAGATGCGGGTACATATTTTATTGGATGCTACTCGGTCAATGGGTGAGGATAAGAAATGGTTGTTCGCAAGACAAATCGCTTCTGCCATTGGGCTAATGGTTTTAAATCGAGATGATCGGCTCTCCTTTTCTTATGTAGGAGAAATGAGCGCGCTTCCTTTTAGGAAAAAAGGAGCAACCTACAGAAAACACTTCTTACAAATAGTCTCTCGCTTAGAAGAAGCAGGCGGTAAGGGTAGTTTTGCGCGAGAAGGTATCAAGGTATTACCTAAAGATAGTACGGTTCTATTTGTTATTACAGATGGGCTTGAACCGATAGCTGAATGGGAGCAATTTTTCAAAAGATTACCTCGCTTTGCTGGGGATATTCGTTGTATTCAAATTCGAACTGAAAATGAAATAAACCCATCCTATACAGGAGATATTCGATTAATAGATGCTGAAACTAATCGTGATGTAAATGTATCAGTATCAAACCGTGTATTGACTGGCTATGAAAAAACAAAAGAATTACATGAAACAGAATTTGATGCATTAGTTAACCGTTTTGGCATTCGGAAAATCCAGCTTATTGTGGAGGATGGATTACAAAACGCCATTTTCCATAAATTACTCAAGTCACATTGGGTGCAGTGAGGTGAAGTGATTTGGGATTTACTAATCTATTCTTTTTATGGACCGCCTTCATCCCGGTGATTGTCCTACTTTATTACTTTTTTCGTAAAAAATATAAAGACCAGCCAGTTTCCTCTACACTCTTTTGGGATGAGGTCATGCAGGAAACAAAAGCTTCACCTTATTTGAAGCATTTACAAAAAAATGCGCTTCTTTATTTACAACTATTAGCGCTAATTTTATTTGTCCTTGCTCTTATGAACCCTTTTGTGAAAACGACAGAAATTGCAGGAGAACAGTCCATTTGGATTATTGATACTTCAGCTACTATGCTCGCCAAAAATGGAGAGAGGACTACTTTTGATCAGCATAAAGAAGAGATGAAGTCTTTGGCATCCGCATTGAGCGGTAGGCCTTTGACGATTATTACTACTGGAGACGAGCCAAAAGCAATCCTACGCCAGGAAACAAAAGCCGCGGTCATACATAATGCAATTGAGAATCTAGAAGTCACCTATGAAGAAGAACAGCTACCAAAGGCAATTGATATGGCAACGGCTTTTATCGGAGAATCCGCTACCTCGATATATTTATTCACAGATTCGGTTGAACGAGGAGAACTTCCAATTGAAAGTGAAAAACTTACGTGGGTTGTAAAAGGAGCAAGTAAAGAGATAGAGAACGTATCCATTACTCGGTTGGCTGCAACAGCGTTAGAGGATACTACACTAGCCCTTGTTCAGTTGAAAAATGAAACTAAAACTTCCCAAGTAGTTCAGCTTTCTCTATTGGATGGGGCTGAAAAGCGAATTGTTCAAGAGGAAGTGACTTTACAAGAGGGAGAGGAATGGTCTAAAACCTTTGAGGGTTTCCCTCCTGTAAATTTATTAACTGCGAAAATTGAAGTAAATGATGATTATGAAGTCGATAATACAATGATGACCCTAATTGGTAGCGGAACATCGGAAATCGTTATCGACCAGCAAATGCACCAGCTTGTGCAAAAGGGGTTTCAAGCTTTAAATACAGAAGTGAAAATTGTTCCTTCAGATCAGTTAGTAGGTATGAAGGATGCAATGATTGTAACAAATCAATCGGAACTTCTCGATAAATCTAAATCACCGCTTGTATTAATTGGACGTGATGATGTAGATGCAAAAGAAGTAAATGCCCTTGTAGATGTTTCACAAGATTCGTTATTTGCTTTTAGTTCATTAGAAGATATCTATGTTAGTTCGATTTATCCTCCTTTCGATGACTTTACGACAATTGCAACAATTGGTGAACAGCCTTTTGTTCAACGGTCACCAAGTGGAGATATTGTCATTTTAGCGGATATCGAGCAAACGGATTGGCCACTTCACCCTTCATTCCCGCTTCTTTTATGGGGGATTCAAAATGAATTAATGGAAGGAACGCAAAATTTGGGTACTTTCTCTCCAAATGAAAGGCGAGCTGTTTCACTTACTTCTGGGGAATGGTCCGTTTACTCCATGCAGGATGAGTATATCGCGTCTATAGATGGGGGTAGCGAGTTTAGGGCTCCGAGGGTTCCGGGAGTATACACAATCAGTTCAAAGGAAGAGGAAAAACACTTCATCGTTCAGATCACGAGTGGGGAACGTTCAATTCAAGAAGGCGCTAGCTTTGAATTAGGAAATGTTCAAAATGATGGACAAGAAGAAACGACAAAAAAATCATTTGTTCAATGGTTGCTTATACCGATTCTTTTATTACTCGTATTAGAGTGGGAGGTGCAAAGAAGACGTGGATTTGCGAATTGATGCCCCACTGGCACTTTTACTACTCATTCCGCTTGTTGGGTATTTCCTCTGGACATGGTGGAAGTACCGTAAGCAGCTAAAGAAAAATCAGCAAATTGTCTTTGGTATTCGAATTTTTGCAGCTGTCCTTTTAGTGTTTGCTATTTGTTCGCCTTATCTATTATTACCGGTAAAAGATGAACAGATTGTTTATTTAATTGACCGTTCCGCATCCCTGGAGGGAATAGAGGATCAAGCAATTTCCTTTATAGAGGAAGGCTTGAAGTCAAAAAAAGAAACGCATCATGTAGGGGTGTATTCCTTTGCCTCTAATCTTCAAACAGAATCGATGTTAACTGATACATTAGAGCATGTTCCAGAACTTAGTGACATCACAAGTAGAGGAGATACAGATATTGCGCAGGCAATACAATTGGCGACGGGCATTGTAGATCTAGAAAAGGCGACGCGCATTGTTTTGTTAACAGATGGTTTAGAAACAAAGGGGAATGTGGCAGAGCAACTAACAAAATTAAAGGAATCAAATGTTTCCATTGATGTTGTTAAGTTAAGTCAAAATGTAGCCGCTGACGTTTCGGTTCAAAGCTTTACGACACCACAAGTTGCTTATGCAGGGGAGCAACAACAGCTGGTGACGGAAATTGAATCGACAACAGCAACTAAAGGGGAACTTTACTTATACGAAAATGATCAACTTATCTATCAGGAACCAGTGCAGCTTGAAGAAGGGTCCAATGTGTTTACCTATCGACATGTAGGCCAGGCTGAAGGGTTAGTAAAGTATGAAGCCCTCGTTCAAGTAGATGAGGATGCGATTTTAGAAAATAACAAATTAACAAGTGTCACCATGGTCCAAAGTACACCGAGAATTTTAATTGTTAGTGACCAAAAAGAGGAATCTTCCATTAGTTCTGCGATTGGGACGAATTCAGTCAATTATGATGTGATAGCCTCAAGTGAATTACCGAGTTCTCTATCAAGCTTTTTACACTATAATGCGATTATTTTTGATAATATCCCTGGACATCTTGTCGGCGAGGAAAAAATGGGTGTTATTGAGCAAGCCGTTAAAAACTTTGGTGTCGGCTTTATGATGGTAGGTGGTGAAAATAGCTTTGGACTTGGGGGATATTTTAAAACGCCAATAGAAGCCCTATTACCAGTTGAAATGGAAGTTAAGGGAAAACAGCAATTACCATCATTAGGTTTAGTAATAGTCCTTGACCGCTCGGGAAGTATGATGGGTCCGAAAATCGAATTAGCCAAAGAAGCTGCTGCTCGATCTGTCGAATTATTGCGTGATGGAGATACCCTTGGTTTTATAGCATTTGATGACCGACCTTGGGAAGTAATTGAAACAGCGCCATTAGCGGATAAAGAAAAGGCTGTTGATACGATTTTATCGATACCTCCGGGTGGGGGGACAGAAATTTATTCCTCATTGGAGCTAGCCTATGAAAACTTGGCCGACTTACAATTACAACGTAAACATATTATCTTGCTTACTGATGGCCAATCCTATACAGCAAGCAGCTATGAAGAATTAATAGAAGCAGGAAAAGAAAATAATATTACTTTATCTACTGTTGCCATTGGAGCTGATGCAGATTCTTCTTTATTAGAGGATTTAAGTGAATGGGGAAGCGGACGTTTTTATAGTGTACTCGATGAAACAACGATTCCTTCCATTCTGTCACGCGAAACGGCCATGATATCAAGAACATATATAGAAGATAACCCTTTCCATCCAATTATCTATAATACAGAAGGATGGAATGCACTGTTTGAAGCGGGTGTTCCACAAATGAATGCTTATATCGGCACTACTGCAAAGCAAACAGCCACGGTGATTGCGGAAAGTGAGAAGGAAGATCCCGTATTAGCAGAATGGCAATATGGATTAGGTCGAACAATTGCCTTCACTTCAGACTCTACTGGTGCTTGGACGGGCGACTGGGCGCGCTGGGAGGAATGGCCAAACTTCTGGCAAACAGCAATTTCAAGAATGCTACCAACCTATAATGAAATTGCTTATGACATACGATTAGATGCCCAAGGTTCATTTGTCATCACAGATCCAACCAATCAGGCCGCATTTTTGGATATAGCCATTGTAAATGAATTTGGAGAAGAGCTGGAAGCCCAATTAGAGCCGATATCCGCAAGTAAGGTAAGGGCAACAGTTGAAGCTGAACCTGGCCTAGTTTTCCTCCGAATTACAAGTGGGGACGGGAAAATATATCAAGCTGGCCAGACGATTCCATATAGCAAGGAATATGAGCTGCATCCTCCCAATGAATCTTTAATAGCACAAATGACGGAGCAAACTGGAGGTTTACTTATAGAAGAGCCTGAGCAAGCATTCCGAGAATTTGCTATGAAGGGTGCAGAAAAACAAGGTATTACATTGTGGCTCGTTTTAGCGAGTATGCTATTATTCTTCATTGATATAACGATTCGAAGATTTGGGTGGAGCTTCCTGCAAACTGTTGGACGTGGGAAGAAGAGATCACATCAACCTGAATCTAGAGAGGAAACAAATGTCGCTCAGCTACTGAAGGAAATGAAAAAGAAATAATCATAGAGAAAATAATTTTTGAACGGATTATAAGATAAGATGAAAAGAGGGGAGCTGCTTTTTGGACAAAAGTAGCTCCTATTTTTGTTCCGTGAATAATTTAAACAATTGAATGGCAATTTTACCGTTGGAAGGGAAAACAGAAGTGGACCTATGATATAATATAGCTACTAGAAAAAAGGGTAAGTAGAAGGGGTGAAAAAAGTTGACATATCAAGCGTTTTACCGTGTTTATAGACCTCAAAGCTTTCGTGAAATGTCCGGTCAGACACATGTAAAAAGAACCCTTCAAAATGCTTTATTAGCAAATAAAACAACACATGCCTATCTCTTTTCAGGTCCTCGTGGAACCGGGAAAACAAGTACGGCCAAGATTTTTGCAAAAGCATTGAACTGTGAAAAAGCTCCAGCCAGTGAGCCGTGCAATGAATGTCCTACATGCTTAAGCATTACAGAAGGTTCGCATCCAGATGTAATAGAATTCGATGCGGCGTCTAATTCACGTGTCGAAGAAATGCGGGACATTATTGAAAAAGTAAGATTTGCTCCGGCGAACGCACGTTTTAAAGTGTATATTATCGACGAGGTGCATATGCTTTCAACAAGCGCTTTTAATGCACTTTTAAAAACATTAGAAGAACCACCTCCTCATGCAGTATTTATTTTGGCAACAACAGAGCCTCATAAATTACCTGCAACGATTATCTCACGTTGTCAACGGTTTGATTTCAAACGTTTGTCCTCAAACGATATTCTAGAGCGAATGAAAGTCGTATTAGAGGATATAAATCTTCCTTATGAGGAACAGGCATTAAAAGTGATTGCTCAAGCAGCGGCTGGTGGGATGCGTGATGCATTAAGCTTATTAGATCAGGTTGTATCATTTAGTGGAGATACATTGACACTAGATAATGCTTTACTTGTAAGTGGCTCCATTAGCCAAGACATCTTTTATAATGTAGTGGAGTCTTTAAAAGCGAAAGAAATTGCAAAAGTATTAACTGCGATAGAAGAGCTTATCGCTGATGGGAAGGATCCTCTTCGATTAGCAGAGGATTTAATCACATTTTTCCGAGATTTATTATTACTGCAAACGAGTAGTGAGCTTACGGAATTGCTGGAACTTGTAGCTCCAGAGGACAAGTTTATTCAACTAGCACATGAATTTAGTGCCGATACACTTTATGGATATATCGATATACTATCTAAAACACAACAAGAAATGCGCTTCTCACATCATACAAAAATCTATCTTGAAACGGCTTTGTTGAAAATGGCACAAGTACAGAATAGTGGAGCCGTTAATGCTCAAGCTCAAGTAGGTAGCATAGCGCTAGATCCTGCGATGAATGAAAAGGTAGCAAATCTTGAAAAAATGGTCCAGCAGCTAACGATGCAGCTCCAAAATGGTGTT
Source organism: Lysinibacillus sp. SGAir0095 (assembly GCF_005491425.1). Classification (NCBI taxonomy): domain Bacteria; kingdom Bacillati; phylum Bacillota; class Bacilli; order Caryophanales; family Bacillaceae; genus Lysinibacillus; species Lysinibacillus sp. SGAir0095. Next base: position 53,751 of record NZ_CP028083.1, read on the forward strand.
CAAGGACAAGGAACTGCCAGTGTGCAGCAGAAAGAAGCTCCACGTCCTCGCGCTAAATCCAATAATTTCAACGCACCTGTTGGTCGGATTCGTGAGGTTTTAAAAACTGCAACCAAGCAAGATATTCACAATATAAAAAATGGATGGGCACAGTCCTTGAGTCAGCTTCAAAAATCGCAAGCGGCCTTGTTGGCAGAGGCAGAACCAGTTGCTGCCTCAAGTAGTGCATTTGTGATAAAATTCAAGTATGATATACATTGTCGAATGGTTGCCGAAAACAGAGAGTTTACAAGCCTTTTCGCTCAAGCCTTGTCTCAAATGACAGGAACTATGTATGAAGTGCTGTGCATTCCTGAAAATGATTGGATGACGCTACGTCAAAACTTTATTAAAGAAAACGGCCTGAATCAGAAAAAGGAAACTTCTGACGATGAATCGGATTTGGATAGGGATGACCATGAGGAACCATTTATTGATGATGCACAAGAAATCGCTTCAGAGGATCCATTGATTGTGGAAGCAGAGAAAATGTTTGGCAAGGATTTTGTCGAGGTAGTTGAAGATTGATTTGGAAGTTCAGATGAAAATACACTTACGTGTATAAATTTTATCTGATTATAAATTTATAATTAAACATTATTAGGAGGAATTTTAATATGCGCGGTATGGGAAATATGCAAGGTATGATGAAGAAAATGCAAAAAATGCAAAAGGAAATGATGCAAGCTCAAGAAGAGCTAAATGCAAAAGAATTTGAAGGTACTGCTGGCGGCGGTATGGTAACAATTACGTTAAACGGTCAACGTGAAGTGCTAGGCGTTAAATTAGATCCATCTGTCGTAGATCCTGACGATGTAGAAATGTTAGAAGACTTAATCGTTGTTGCTACAAATGAAGCATTAAAGAAAGTAGAAGAAACGACTTCATCAACAATGGGTAAATTCACTCAAGGATTAAACCTTCCATTCTAGGAGGAAACATACATGTATTACCCTGAACCAATATCAAAGCTAATTGATAGCTTTATGAAATTGCCAGGCATCGGTCCGAAAACTGCGGCCCGACTGGCATTTTTCGTTTTAACTATGAAAGAAGATACGGTATCCACCTTTGCAAAAGCTTTAATCGATGCAAAAAGAAATTTAATGTATTGCTCTGTTTGTGGGCATATTACAGATGTAGACCCATGTCAAATTTGTTCTGATAAACAGCGTGACATATCAACAATTTGTGTTGTTCAAGATCCAAAAGATGTGATTGCAATGGAGAAAATGCGTGATTATCAAGGGTTATATCATGTTTTACACGGTGCGATTTCTCCAATGGATGGGGTAGGGCCAGAAGATATTAATGTAGCCTCATTGATTACACGTTTGCAAGATGAACGTGTACAAGAGCTAATCTTGGCAACGAACCCGACAATTGAGGGGGAAGCAACAGCCATGTATATATCTCGTCTTGTAAAACCTTCTGGTATTCGTACAACGCGTATTGCACATGGTTTACCTGTTGGTGGCGATTTAGAGTATGCTGATGAAGTTACTTTATCCAAAGCATTAGAAGGCCGCCGCGAACTTTAGGTATTCTTCATCAACATCCTAAAAAGTACTTACAATGAGATTGTTGCAATTGTTTACCCACTCTTTTGTATTAGTTTTAATAACATGTTTTCGCACATAGATTATTCGGACACCAATAAATAACAATATACATGATTAAGTATAAGTGTTGTTGTCCCGCGATATTAGTATAAGGTGAGTGGAGTCGTTTGATATTTAGTCGTAAAGGGAAACTAAAGAGAGAATTTGATGAAAAGCTGGTCAATCTTATAAAAGAGACAAAAGATGACTGGAGTAATGCGAAAGTGATTGAGGATCTTGTCGATGATTATGATTTAGAGGTCATCGCACACCGGAAAATTGCGGAAAGTGTTCATTTTTATTTATTTAAAGAAGCAAGAATTCGAAAAATATTAATTAAATAAGCATACTAAGGGTAGACGCAGAAGCATATGCTCCTATGAACAGGTTTTTGAAAGGAGAGATATGATTGACAACATACATAGCAATTGGTGTTGTTTGTGCGCTACTCTTTTTTACTATATTAATAGGTAGAAAAGTAGGGTTTGGAGCAATTCTTGAAAAGTTAGCGATTCTTTGGTTTAAGCTTGCTTGCTCCTTTGCGTTATTGTACATAGCTCATATTATTGTTGACGGTTATGACATAGTAGTCCCGGTTAATCTGTTTTCCGCACTTACAATTACGATTTTAGGAATACCAGGCGTTCTTTGTATTGGAGTATTAACAGTACTCCAATAATTTTTTTGGTTAAATCTATTGCAATTGGATAGTTATGATGATATATTAATACAAGTCACTACGACACATCAAAAAAATATCATAAAACGAAGAAAGTTATTGACTTTAATGTCGTTGTTTGATAGAATATAAAAGCTGTCGGTTAATTAAATGCCTTTATTAAACTTCTTGAAAAAAGATGTTGACAAATTAATTAATTGAGTGATATAATATAAAAGTTGTCGCGTGAATATCGTGATAATGATGAACCTTGAAAACTGAACAACAAAACGTTAATGAATATAGTTTCCTCTATTAATTTAGAGAAACGAAATTTTGGACATCAAAATTGATGCCAGCAGATGTTTTTTGGACATTAGTATTAATGTCCATCAAAAATTTGAGCTAATCAAATTTTCTCTTTTATGGAGAGTTTGATCCTGGCTCAGGACGAACGCTGGCGGCGTGCCTAATACATGCAAGTCGAGCGGACTTGATGGGAGCTTGCTCCTGTCAAGTTAGCGGCGGACGGGTGAGTAACACGTGGGCAACCTGCCCTATAGTTGGGGATAACTCCGGGAAACCGGGGCTAATACCGAATAATACATTTCATCTCCTGTTGAAATGTTGAAAGATGGTTTACGCTATCGCTATAGGATGGGCCCGCGGCGCATTAGCTAGTTGGTGAGGTAACGGCTCACCAAGGCGACGATGCGTAGCCGACCTGAGAGGGTGATCGGCCACACTGGGACTGAGACACGGCCCAGACTCCTACGGGAGGCAGCAGTAGGGAATCTTCCACAATGGGCGAAAGCCTGATGGAGCAACGCCGCGTGAGTGAAGAAGGTTTTCGGATCGTAAAACTCTGTTGTAAGGGAAGAACAAGTACAGTAGTAACTGGCTGTACCATGACGGTACCTTATTAGAAAGCCACGGCTAACTACGTGCCAGCAGCCGCGGTAATACGTAGGTGGCAAGCGTTGTCCGGAATTATTGGGCGTAAAGCGCGCGCAGGTGGTCCTTTAAGTCTGATGTGAAAGCCCACGGCTCAACCGTGGAGGGTCATTGGAAACTGGGGGACTTGAGTGCAGAAGAGGAAAGTGGAATTCCAAGTGTAGCGGTGAAATGCGTAGAGATTTGGAGGAACACCAGTGGCGAAGGCGACTTTCTGGTCTGTAACTGACACTGAGGCGCGAAAGCGTGGGGAGCAAACAGGATTAGATACCCTGGTAGTCCACGCCGTAAACGATGAGTGCTAAGTGTTAGGGGGTTTCCGCCCCTTAGTGCTGCAGCTAACGCATTAAGCACTCCGCCTGGGGAGTACGGTCGCAAGACTGAAACTCAAAGGAATTGACGGGGGCCCGCACAAGCGGTGGAGCATGTGGTTTAATTCGAAGCAACGCGAAGAACCTTACCAGGTCTTGACATCCCATTGACCGCTATGGAGACATAGCTTTCCCTTCGGGGACAGTGGTGACAGGTGGTGCATGGTTGTCGTCAGCTCGTGTCGTGAGATGTTGGGTTAAGTCCCGCAACGAGCGCAACCCTTGTTCTTAGTTGCCATCATTTAGTTGGGCACTCTAAGGAGACTGCCGGTGACAAACCGGAGGAAGGTGGGGATGACGTCAAATCATCATGCCCCTTATGACCTGGGCTACACACGTGCTACAATGGACGGTACAAACGGTTGCCAACCCGCGAGGGGGAGCTAATCCGATAAAACCGTTCTCAGTTCGGATTGTAGGCTGCAACTCGCCTACATGAAGCCGGAATCGCTAGTAATCGCGGATCAGCATGCCGCGGTGAATACGTTCCCGGGCCTTGTACACACCGCCCGTCACACCACGAGAGTTTGTAACACCCGAAGCCGGTGGGGTAACCCTTTTGGGAGCCAGCCGTCGAAGGTGGGACAGATGATTGGGGTGAAGTCGTAACAAGGTAGCCGTATCGGAAGGTGCGGCTGGATCACCTCCTTTCTAAGGATATTTAACGGAATGGTTGACCTTGTGGTCAAACCAACATTAACGTTTTGTGTTCAGTTTTGAAGGTTCAGCAATGAATTTTCAAATTGTGCTCCTGCCGCGAAGAAAAGCTAGGAAGTAATTCAAAGCTTTCGTCGCAAATCTGCACGGAGTATTTCACTGATGTTTAGTCACGATGTGATTGAAGTCAGCTGATTTGTTCTTTGAAAACTGGATAAAACGACATTGAAAGCAACAAAATTCAAGTAATTGATTGTGTAGTTCTTAAGTCTTTTCTTTTTTAGAAAAGCAGTAACTGATCTTTATAGGTTAAGTTATTAAGGGCGCACGGTGGATGCCTTGGCACTAGGAGCCGAAGAAGGACGGCACTAACACCGATATGCTTCGGGGAGCTGTAAGTAAGCTTTGATCCGGAGATTTCCGAATGGGGGAACCCACTGTTCGTAATGGAACAGTATCTTGACGTGAATACATAGCGTCTTGAAGGCAGACCCAGGGAACTGAAACATCTAAGTACCTGGAGGAAGAGAAAGAAATTATTCGATTCCCTGAGTAGCGGCGAGCGAAACGGGAAGAGCCCAAACCAAGAGGCTTGCCTCTTGGGGTTGTAGGACACTCTATACGGAGTTACAAAGGAATGAATTAGGCGAAGCGATCTGGAAAGGTCTGCCATAGCGGGTAAAAGCCCCGTAGTCGAAAGTTCATTCTCTCTTGAGTGTATCCTGAGTACGGCGGAACACGTGAAATTCCGTCGGAATCCGGGAGGACCATCTCCCAAGGCTAAATACTACCTAGTGACCGATAGTGAACCAGTACCGTGAGGGAAAGGTGAAAAGCACCCCGGAAGGGGAGTGAAATAGAACCTGAAACCGTGTGCCTACAAGTAGTTAGAGCCCGTTAATGGGTGATAGCGTGCCTTTTGTAGAATGAACCGGCGAGTTACGATTACGTGCAAGGTTAAGCTGAGAAGGCGGAGCCGTAGCGAAAGCGAGTCTGAATAGGGCGAATGAGTACGTGGTCGTAGACCCGAAACCAGGTGATCTACCCATGTCCAGGGTGAAGGTGAGGTAACACTCACTGGAGGCCCGAACCCACGCACGTTGAAAAGTGCGGGGATGAGGTGTGGGTAGCGGAGAAATTCCAATCGAACTTGGAGATAGCTGGTTCTCTCCGAAATAGCTTTAGGGCTAGCCTCGTGATAGAGAATACTGGAGGTAGAGCACTGTTTGGACTAGGGGGGCATCTCGCTTTACCGAATTCAGACAAACTCCGAATGCCAGATATTTATACACGGGAGTCAGACTGCGAGTGATAAGATCCGTAGTCAAAAGGGAAACAGCCCAGACCACCAGCTAAGGTCCCAAAGTAATCGTTAAGTGGAAAAGGATGTGGCGTTGCTTAGACAACCAGGATGTTGGCTTAGAAGCAGCCATCATTTAAAGAGTGCGTAATAGCTCACTGGTCGAGTGACGCTGCGCCGAAAATGTATCGGGGCTAAACGATTCACCGAAGCTGTGGATGGACATCTAAGATGTCCGTGGTAGGAGAGCGTTCTAAGTGCGTTGAAGTCAGACCGGAAGGACTGGTGGAGCGCTTAGAAGTGAGAATGCCGGTATGAGTAGCGAAAGATGGGTGAGAATCCCATCCACCGTATGACTAAGGTTTCCTGAGGAAGGCTCGTCCGCTCAGGGTTAGTCGGGACCTAAGTCGAGGCCGATAGGCGTAGACGATGGACAACAGGTTGATATTCCTGTACCACCTCCCCGCCGTTTGAGTAATGGGGGGACGCAGTAGGATAAGATAAGCGTACCGTTGGTTGAGTACGCCCAAGCAGTAAGGCGTGGAAGTAGGTAAATCCGCTTCCTGTAACGTTGAGCTGTGATGGGGAGCGAGTTTCTCGCGAAGTATCTGATTTCACGCTGCCAAGAAAAGCCTCTAGCGAGGCGGGAGGTGCCCGTACCGCAAACCGACACAGGTAGTCGAGGAGAGAATCCTAAGGTGTGCGAGAGAACTCTCGTTAAGGAACTCGGCAAAATGACCCCGTAACTTCGGGAGAAGGGGTGCTCTCAGCAATGAGAGCCGCAGTGAATAGGCCCAGGCGACTGTTTAGCAAAAACACAGGTCTCTGCAAAACCGTAAGGTGACGTATAGGGGCTGACGCCTGCCCGGTGCTGGAAGGTTAAGAGGAGGGGTTAGCGCAAGCGAAGCTCTGAATTGAAGCCCCAGTAAACGGCGGCCGTAACTATAACGGTCCTAAGGTAGCGAAATTCCTTGTCGGGTAAGTTCCGACCCGCACGAAAGGCGTAACGATCTGGGCACTGTCTCAACGAGAGACTCGGTGAAATTATAGTACCTGTGAAGATGCAGGTTACCCGCGACAGGACGGAAAGACCCCGTGGAGCTTTACTGTAGCCTGATATTGAATTTTGGTACAACTTGTACAGGATAGGTAGGAGCCAGAGAACTCGGAGCGCCAGCTTCGAGGGAGGCGTCGGTGGGATACTACCCTGGTTGTATTGAAATTCTAACCCATACCCGTAAGCCGGGTAGGAGACAGTGTCAGGTGGACAGTTTGACTGGGGCGGTCGCCTCCTAAAAGGTAACGGAGGCGCCCAAAGGTTCCCTCAGAATGGTTGGAAATCATTCGTAGAGTGTAAAGGCACAAGGGAGCTTGACTGCGAGACCTACAAGTCGAGCAGGGTCGAAAGACGGGCTTAGTGATCCGGTGGTTCCGCATGGAAGGGCCATCGCTCAACGGATAAAAGCTACCCCGGGGATAACAGGCTTATCTCCCCCAAGAGTCCACATCGACGGGGAGGTTTGGCACCTCGATGTCGGCTCATCGCATCCTGGGGCTGTAGTCGGTCCCAAGGGTTGGGCTGTTCGCCCATTAAAGCGGTACGCGAGCTGGGTTCAGAACGTCGTGAGACAGTTCGGTCCCTATCCGTCGTGGGCGTAGGAAATTTGAGAGGAGCTGTCCTTAGTACGAGAGGACCGGGATGGACACACCGCTGGTGTACCAGTTGTCTTGCCAAAGGCATCGCTGGGTAGCTATGTGTGGACGGGATAAGTGCTGAAAGCATCTAAGCATGAAGCCCCCCTCAAGATGAGATTTCCCATTACGCAAGTAAGTAAGATCCCTCAAAGACGATGAGGTAGATAGGTTCGAGGTGGAAGTGTGGTGACACATGGAGCTGACGAATACTAATCGATCGAGGACTTAACCAAATCTTGAATGCAGTCAATGTCTTTATCCAGTTTTGAGAGAACAAAGTTCTTTCAACTAAATAAGTCTAGTGATGATGGCAAAGAGGTCACACCCGTTCCCATACCGAACACGGAAGTTAAGCTCTTTAGCGCCGATGGTAGTTGGGGGCTTCCCCCTGTGAGAGTAGGACGTCGCTAGGCAAATGAAACCACTGAGGATTCAGTGGTTTTTTTATTGTGTTTTAGAAACCCCCTACTGTGCAGGGAATTGAGGATAACTTTAGCTATGGAAAATAAAAAACTCCAATCGTACAATAAAGTCAGGTCTGGTAAACTGACTTCTTACGAATGGAGTATCCAATTTAAAAAATAAAAGTTTAGCACATACAGAATGAATTTCTACGTATTACATAGTTGTTGCGCCAAAGTATAGAAGACAAATGATTTATTGAAAAATCAAAGCGGATATAGGAAAAATACTTTGCCAACTATGTGGGAGAAAAGGGGTTGAAATAACTGAAACGAAAGCATGTCTCAATCACATACATAAATTGGTGAGTATTCCCTCTAAGTTAGGCTCATTATAACTTTATAAATTGAGCAAGACTCAGTGGTGCGTTTTTAGGAATTATTGAAACACACCATCACGAACGATTTTGGTATTTACTGTGACGTTCACTTTCATTTCTGTATACATTTCATGCCACTTTTCTAAATCAATATTTGCTTTTCGAACTTGGGCTTTATAGCGTTCGCCAAATCGGAAAATATCGGAATTAATTTCTTGGCTATATTGAATAATTCGATTTATTTCACTTTCTATTTTCTTATTTATTGCTTTTTCGAGATTTTCAGTTGATTCTATATTCTTTATACGTAAATTAGAAGGAACTTCTACTAATCGACTTTCAAGATCGATTAATAAATCAAATTCAGGTACCGTTTTATCAGCTAATTTGATTTTTCGCTTCGATTTAATAGAATCAACGGCTATTTGTATTTCTTCAGAAGAATCATCAGAGCTTAATTCTAAAGTTGTAGTGGGTAATGCTAACCCAAGTGAACCATCTTGTAGATTATCTCGAATCATTTTAATATAAAGAAAGTCTTCTGCAGGAAGACTTCCAACAAATTTATCCTCTTTAAAAAAACCAATACTTGAGATTTCAACATATTCTCCTTGCTTTTTTAACATGGGTAGCGAATAATCACCTAATTTGGAAAGGTTTTCGCGATTTATTTCATGAAGCGTTGATGAAAGAACATGGTTTTGGTCTATATTATGCTCGATTAACTGAAAAATATGTTGACCAATATCCGTAATATTTTTATAGTTATTTTCAATTAAGGATTTGGAATTCCCCTCAACTACAGCTAAGTAGATACCGTTACTGATTTCAGGATTTATTTTTAATGTGTGTATACTATCAACAATACCAGCTTTCGCTAACTCCTCACCGAATAATACAACTCTTAGTTGTCCGGAGCCAATTTTTTTTGACGTTTTTAGATCGATTTTCAAACGAGCGCCTCTGCTTGTAGGTTCTGTTGCAGATTGTATTTCTACATTACTTTCTAGATCGGGGTTGATCTGTCGGATAGCAGCAGTAACAGTAATCTGATCATCTTCTGCTAAATCATAACCAATTAACGTTGTTAAACTAGTTCTCTCAAGAATATGCTGCTCTGTGCAACCCATTAAGATAATACAGGTTGTACAGAGCAGAACTAATAATTTATAGGAATTCAACTTTTTCTCACCTATCGTTTTATGATTTTTTTCTTAAAAAATGCAATCAAATATACAAATAACGGAAATGTAAACACTAAATAAAATGAAGTTTGCGAAACAAACGTGCTAATTTCCTCCAGTTGCATTTGCGTTTGGATAAGTAAGGTTCCGATAAAAATAATCATTGAAAAAATTAAAATGAACTTTTTCTCATTTATTTTAATCATGCGTTTAAAAGCACGATAGGCTGACCAAGCAAATATACAAAGATTCGGTAAAATAATAATTATCCAAAAACAAACAGTAAAAATTTCAATTCTTTCAAAGAAAGGGAGGCGAATAATGCTAAACAATGATAATGTAGCCCATATTACTCTCTCAAGCTGTTCTCCACTAAAAAAAGTTAAGGAAATTAGCATAACAAAAAGATAAATGATCAGTGTGTAGAGTAAACCTAAATGGACATACAATTTCGCTTTCTTCTTTTCTTTAACGAAAGGATAAAGTACATTTATTACTTCGAAACCTACTATTGTTAAGGTCATGGAGTAGGCCCCTTTTAGAAGACTTATAATATCATTATCAAAGATAGGGAAAAGGTAATTTATATTGGCAAATTCTAATGGATACAATAGGATAACGAGCATCCATTGCGGAAAAAAGAAACATAAAAAACAAAGGCCAATAATTACTCTTAGTCCACCTGTGAAAGCATAAATAACAAGTAATAGTATGGTAATGACGATAAAAGATGGATTTAAGTTGGGAAATACCCATGTAACAATCACTTCTGTGAAGTTTTCAATGATAACGGTAAATAATAATCCATAATAAACAATAAATATTAAATTAACGAAGTTACCTAAAAATTTACCAAATAAATCTAAGTGTATTCCGTAGATATCATCTGACTTATATAACTCCAGTGTTTTAAAAATGATAACTACAAGAATATGTGCTGCAAGAAAACTAATGATAATAGAAATCCATGAATCTTGTTTTGCATCTTTATAGATGACGCTCTGGAACCCATAGACTCCGATACCAATTTGAACTTTACTAATAATAAAAAAGAGAAGAAAAGCATTAAACTTTTGAGTAGAATTTACTTGTAACATACTGTTCACTCTTTCACCTTCTCTTTGCCTTCCAATGTCATGCTAACAGTTTGATCATCTGTATTACTTACCCTTGCATTTGGTGACTTTCGAATCATGAATGGGATCGGTAAGCGAATAATACTATCCCCCCAGTTTTTAAATCTCGGTGGGTAAAATGGTGACATATAAGGAGCACCTAAGCTTGTTTGACGCAATAAATGAATTATGAGAGCACAAAAAGCCAAAATAATTCCATAATATCCCCAGAATCCAGCTAAAATAATAATAGGAAATCGAAGTACTCTGATAACATTCCCCATCATATAGTTCGGTGTAGTAAAAGAGGAGAGTGCGCACAAAGCGATAATGATAATAAGAATATTACTCGTTATACCTGCTTGCACTGCAGCTGTACCTAGTACAATCCCCCCAACAATCCCGATGGTTTGACCAATTTTAGTAGGCAATCTTGCCCCTGCCTCACGAAGTAATTCAATAATTAATTCTAAAAAAAGAGCTTCCAGTATTGGTGGAAATGGCACGATAGCTCGTGATTCACTGAGTGGAACTAAAAGCGGTTGTGGAATCACTTCATAATGGAAAGTTAGAGATGCTACATACAAGGGTGTAAAAAAGATTGAAATAATAAGAGCCGCAAATCTTAATAATCGAACAAATGTGGCAACTGGCCATCGTAAATTCTTGTCTTCTCTACTATGAAAAAACTCAATAAATGAATAAGGACATAAGATGGCCATTGAGCTACCATCTACAAGAATACCTATTTTTCCACTAAGTAATCCGTCGCAAAATCGGTCAGGACGTTCGGTTAGTAACATTTGAGGAAACATAGATAAGGAATTATCATCAATTAGTTCTGAAAGCATTGTGCTGTCAAGTAAGTCTTGAATGTGCAGAGATTCTATTCTTTGGCGTACGGTATTAACATTTTGTTCAGTTGCGATACCGTCAATATATAGCAAAGCAATGTTGGTGTTGGTTTGTTTTCCAACCTTTAATTTTTCATTACAAAGATTCGGATTCATAATATACCGTCGAATAAGAGATATATTTGTTGAGATACTTTCATTAAAACCTACTTGAGAACCTATTACTTGTGATTCGTTTTCAGGTGTAGATAAAGTGCGTGACTCAATTGTTGGTATTTCAGCTAAAACTGATTGTGAATATCCTTCAATGTGAATAATGACAGCACCTATCAACATGGTATCAATACACATATTCAATTGATTGGATATACTAACTTGTGGTAGTGGTAAGGTTTTTTGAATGATAGTCGGTGTTTCTTCGTTAATGTTCTGCAATCTAGGCAGTATTTTTTCATTCAAAACATCTTCTTTAATTAAGTTTTCGATAAATACAACCGTGATAGTATCAGTGACATAATGAGTTACCAAATCAGCTGGTGAATGGAGTTTCTTCGTTATTGATTTAACAAATTCTTTAGTAGAAGATTCAATATCACCATTCAAAACCTTTTCAGTAGATGAATTACTTGATATTTCTTTTGATAAAATGTCACTTTTCGTTAGACCATTTCCATTTGTTTGATTTGATTTTTTACTATCAATGCTCTCATTAGGATTTGATGTTTTGGATAACGGAATTTTTTTTCTTTTTCTAAAAAATATGAGGATTACCTCCTTCTCATAGTTTTCTATTTGTATGAGTGATAGATAAATTAACCACTTTCTTTATTTCTTTATATCTAGGTGTAATAATTGATGATATTAGTGAATAGTCATTAACTCTATTAAGTTCTTCAGTAGACTATTTTCATAATGTCCATATTTTTCAAATTTTAATCTTAATAGATGGATATCTTTTTAATTTAGCAGAGGTTTTTAAAGAATTAGAGGTTATATACATAATTTTTCCAACCTATTTAAAATTTGAGGTTTCCATAGCTTGTAGTCGATATAATGGAGGAGAAGTATATGTTAATGGAGTGGTTTGCATAAAATTGTTGAGTCTATTATTCTTACTCAGGAGCATTTATCTAAAAATTAAGAGACGTAATTTTAGTTTGAAGAAAACCGGCCCCATGCGTACTTTTTGGCTGCAAGGATGTATATTATCTACAAATATAAATAGGATCTTTACTATATTCCTGGTTTTCAAGTTGTTCTATAAGATAGATAGCAACCAGCTTTAATATTTATTTCTGTATATTTATGGTTTAGCACTTGCAAATCTTATATTATATTGGTATATTAGTATTCTTCGCTAAAACGAGTTGGATAATTATTATTTAATAACAAATTTTAATTGACTCCACTTTTTTAACTTGATATAATAATTTAGCTGTCGGATAAACATTTTAGTCGTTAATAAAAAAGTTGTTGACAACTGTTTTGCTAGATGGTATTATTTAAAATTTGCTGTTCAAAGCGATGAAATAAAAGATTTAAAAAAGGGTTGACAACTAAGTTGTTAGCGAGTACAATATAAAAGTTGCCATTAGGAAATAGGCGGCGAAATGAACCTTGAAAACTGAACAACAAAACGTTAATGAACATAGTTTCCTCTATTAATTTAGAGAAACGAAATTTTGGACATCAAAATTGATGCCAGCAAAATTTGAGCTAATCAAATTTTCTCTTTTATGGAGAGTTTGATCCTGGCTCAGGACGAACGCTGGCGGCGTGCCTAATACATGCAAGTCGAGCGGACTTGATGGGAGCTTGCTCCTTGTCAAGTTAGCGGCGGACGGGTGAGTAACACGTGGGCAACCTGCCCTATAGTTGGGGATAACTCCGGGAAACCGGGGCTAATACCGAATAATACATTTCAACTCCTGTTGAAATGTTGAAAGATGGTTTACGCTATCGCTATGGGATGGGCCCGCGGCGCATTAGCTAGTTGGTGAGGTAACGGCTCACCAAGGCGACGATGCGTAGCCGACCTGAGAGGGTGATCGGCCACACTGGGACTGAGACACGGCCCAGACTCCTACGGGAGGCAGCAGTAGGGAATCTTCCACAATGGGCGAAAGCCTGATGGAGCAACGCCGCGTGAGTGAAGAAGGTTTTCGGATCGTAAAACTCTGTTGTAAGGGAAGAACAAGTACAGTAGTAACTGGCTGTACCTTGACGGTACCTTATTAGAAAGCCACGGCTAACTACGTGCCAGCAGCCGCGGTAATACGTAGGTGGCAAGCGTTGTCCGGAATTATTGGGCGTAAAGCGCGCGCAGGTGGTCCTTTAAGTCTGATGTGAAAGCCCACGGCTCAACCGTGGAGGGTCATTGGAAACTGGGGGACTTGAGTGCAGAAGAGGAAAGTGGAATTCCAAGTGTAGCGGTGAAATGCGTAGAGATTTGGAGGAACACCAGTGGCGAAGGCGACTTTCTGGTCTGTAACTGACACTGAGGCGCGAAAGCGTGGGGAGCAAACAGGATTAGATACCCTGGTAGTCCACGCCGTAAACGATGAGTGCTAAGTGTTAGGGGGTTTCCGCCCCTTAGTGCTGCAGCTAACGCATTAAGCACTCCGCCTGGGGAGTACGGTCGCAAGACTGAAACTCAAAGGAATTGACGGGGGCCCGCACAAGCGGTGGAGCATGTGGTTTAATTCGAAGCAACGCGAAGAACCTTACCAGGTCTTGACATCCCATTGACCGCTATGGAGACATAGCTTTCCCTTCGGGGACAGTGGTGACAGGTGGTGCATGGTTGTCGTCAGCTCGTGTCGTGAGATGTTGGGTTAAGTCCCGCAACGAGCGCAACCCTTGTTCTTAGTTGCCATCATTTAGTTGGGCACTCTAAGGAGACTGCCGGTGACAAGCCGGAGGAAGGTGGGGATGACGTCAAATCATCATGCCCCTTATGACCTGGGCTACACACGTGCTACAATGGACGGTACAAACGGTTGCCAACCCGCGAGGGGGAGCTAATCCGATAAAACCGTTCTCAGTTCGGATTGTAGGCTGCAACTCGCCTACATGAAGCCGGAATCGCTAGTAATCGCGGATCAGCATGCCGCGGTGAATACGTTCCCGGGCCTTGTACACACCGCCCGTCACACCACGAGAGTTTGTAACACCCGAAGCCGGTGGGGTAACCCTTTTGGGAGCCAGCCGTCGAAGGTGGGACAGATGATTGGGGTGAAGTCGTAACAAGGTAGCCGTATCGGAAGGTGCGGCTGGATCACCTCCTTTCTAAGGATATTTAACGGAATGGTTGACCTTTTGGTCAAACAACATTAACGTTTTGTGTTCAGTTTTGAAGGTTCAGCAATGAATTTTCAAATTGTGCTCCTGCCGCGAAGAAAAGCTAGGAAGTAATTCAAAGCTTTCGTCGCAAATCTGCACGGAGTATTTCACTGATGTTTAGTCACGATGTGATTGAAGTCAGCTGATTTGTTCTTTGAAAACTGGATAAAACGACATTGAAAGCAACAAAATTCAAGTAATTGATTGTGTAGTTCTTAAGTCTTTTCTTTTTTTAGAAAAGCAGTAACTGATCTTTATAGGTTAAGTTATTAAGGGCGCACGGTGGATGCCTTGGCACTAGGAGCCGAAGAAGGACGGCACTAACACCGATATGCTTCGGGGAGCTGTAAGTAAGCTTTGATCCGGAGATTTCCGAATGGGGGAACCCACTGTTCGTAATGGAACAGTATCTTGACGTGAATACATAGCGTCTTGAAGGCAGACCCAGGGAACTGAAACATCTAAGTACCTGGAGGAAGAGAAAGAAATTATTCGATTCCCTGAGTAGCGGCGAGCGAAACGGGAAGAGCCCAAACCAAGAGGCTTGCCTCTTGGGGTTGTAGGACACTCTATACGGAGTTACAAAGGAATGAATTAGGCGAAGCGATCTGGAAAGGTCTGCCATAGCGGGTAAAAGCCCCGTAGTCGAAAGTTCATTCTCTCTTGAGTGTATCCTGAGTACGGCGGAACACGTGAAATTCCGTCGGAATCCGGGAGGACCATCTCCCAAGGCTAAATACTACCTAGTGACCGATAGTGAACCAGTACCGTGAGGGAAAGGTGAAAAGCACCCCGGAAGGGGAGTGAAATAGAACCTGAAACCGTGTGCCTACAAGTAGTTAGAGCCCGTTAATGGGTGATAGCGTGCCTTTTGTAGAATGAACCGGCGAGTTACGATTACGTGCAAGGTTAAGCTGAGAAGGCGGAGCCGTAGCGAAAGCGAGTCTGAATAGGGCGAATTAGTACGTGGTCGTAGACCCGAAACCAGGTGATCTACCCATGTCCAGGGTGAAGGTGAGGTAACACTCACTGGAGGCCCGAACCCACGCACGTTGAAAAGTGCGGGGATGAGGTGTGGGTAGCGGAGAAATTCCAATCGAACTTGGAGATAGCTGGTTCTCTCCGAAATAGCTTTAGGGCTAGCCTCGTGATAGAGAATACTGGAGGTAGAGCACTGTTTGGACTAGGGGGGCATCTCGCTTTACCGAATTCAGACAAACTCCGAATGCCAGATATTTATACACGGGAGTCAGACTGCGAGTGATAAGATCCGTAGTCAAAAGGGAAACAGCCCAGACCACCAGCTAAGGTCCCAAAGTAATCGTTAAGTGGAAAAGGATGTGGCGTTGCTTAGACAACCAGGATGTTGGCTTAGAAGCAGCCATCATTTAAAGAGTGCGTAATAGCTCACTGGTCGAGTGACGCTGCGCCGAAAATGTATCGGGGCTAAACGATTCACCGAAGCTGTGGATGGACATCTAAGATGTCCGTGGTAGGAGAGCGTTCTAAGTGCGTTGAAGTCAGACCGGAAGGACTGGTGGAGCGCTTAGAAGTGAGAATGCCGGTATGAGTAGCGAAAGATGGGTGAGAATCCCATCCACCGTATGACTAAGGTTTCCTGAGGAAGGCTCGTCCGCTCAGGGTTAGTCGGGACCTAAGTCGAGGCCGATAGGCGTAGACGATGGACAACAGGTTGATATTCCTGTACCACCTCCCCGCCGTTTGAGTAATGGGGGGACGCAGTAGGATAAGATAAGCGTACCGTTGGTTGAGTACGCCCAAGCAGTAAGGCGTGGAAGTAGGCAAATCCGCTTCCTGTAACGTTGAGCTGTGATGGGGAGCGAGTTTCTCGCGAAGTATCTGATTTCACGCTGCCAAGAAAAGCCTCTAGCGAGGCGGGAGGTGCCCGTACCGCAAACCGACACAGGTAGTCGAGGAGAGAATCCTAAGGTGTGCGAGAGAACTCTCGTTAAGGAACTCGGCAAAATGACCCCGTAACTTCGGGAGAAGGGGTGCTCTCAGCAATGAGAGCCGCAGTGAATAGGCCCAGGCGACTGTTTAGCAAAAACACAGGTCTCTGCAAAACCGTAAGGTGACGTATAGGGGCTGACGCCTGCCCGGTGCTGGAAGGTTAAGAGGAGGGGTTAGCGCAAGCGAAGCTCTGAATTGAAGCCCCAGTAAACGGCGGCCGTAACTATAACGGTCCTAAGGTAGCGAAATTCCTTGTCGGGTAAGTTCCGACCCGCACGAAAGGCGTAACGATCTGGGCACTGTCTCAACGAGAGACTCGGTGAAATTATAGTACCTGTGAAGATGCAGGTTACCCGCGACAGGACGGAAAGACCCCGTGGAGCTTTACTGTAGCCTGATATTGAATTTTGGTACAACTTGTACAGGATAGGTAGGAGCCAGAGAACTCGGAGCGCCAGCTTCGAGGGAGGCGTCGGTGGGATACTACCCTGGTTGTATTGAAATTCTAACCCATACCCGTAAGCCGGGTAGGAGACAGTGTCAGGTGGACAGTTTGACTGGGGCGGTCGCCTCCTAAAAGGTAACGGAGGCGCCCAAAGGTTCCCTCAGAATGGTTGGAAATCATTCGTAGAGTGTAAAGGCACAAGGGAGCTTGACTGCGAGACCTACAAGTCGAGCAGGGTCGAAAGACGGGCTTAGTGATCCGGTGGTTCCGCATGGAAGGGCCATCGCTCAACGGATAAAAGCTACCCCGGGGATAACAGGCTTATCTCCCCCAAGAGTCCACATCGACGGGGAGGTTTGGCACCTCGATGTCGGCTCATCGCATCCTGGGGCTGTAGTCGGTCCCAAGGGTTGGGCTGTTCGCCCATTAAAGCGGTACGCGAGCTGGGTTCAGAACGTCGTGAGACAGTTCGGTCCCTATCCGTCGTGGGCGTAGGAAATTTGAGAGGAGCTGTCCTTAGTACGAGAGGACCGGGATGGACACACCGCTGGTGTACCAGTTGTCTTGCCAAAGGCATCGCTGGGTAGCTATGTGTGGACGGGATAAGTGCTGAAAGCATCTAAGCATGAAGCCCCCCTCAAGATGAGATTTCCCATTACGCAAGTAAGTAAGATCCCTCAAAGACGATGAGGTAGATAGGTTCGAGGTGGAAGTGTGGTGACACATGGAGCTGACGAATACTAATCGATCGAGGACTTAACCAAATCTTGAATGCAATCAATGTCTTTATCCAGTTTTGAGAGAACAAAGTTCTTTCAACTAAATAAGTCTAGTGATGATGGCAAAGAGGTCACACCCGTTCCCATACCGAACACGGAAGTTAAGCTCTTTAGCGCCGATGGTAGTTGGGGGCTTCCCCCTGTGAGAGTAGGACGTCGCTAGGCAAATGTAAAACCACTGAGGATTCAGTGGTTTTTTTATTTAGTAAACAAACTATAACTTGAAAATGGTTTAGCCTGTTTACTGATCAGAGTAGAGGTTCATTAGCAACCATAACCAATTTCTTCTTTAAATATTTTTAAAATAATACGCTCCCTATATTTACCTGATTTTAGTTAACCGATGTATAATTTTATATATGCTGTTTGAATGAAAGGGGATGAAGGAAGTTGAAGTTTTATGGGGATTTTACAAAGAAAGATTGGTTAGATGCTTTTGGTGTAGATGAGAAACAAATTCCTTTATCATTCATAATTCACGGTGAATGGAACCACGAAGAAAATCTAGCCTTTTGGAAAGACCTCTTAAAAAAAGAATTGTGGTTGCCGAAATGGAACACTATTATTGGGGAATACAAAGAAACCAAAATTGGATTTGCCAATGTATATGGTAGCCCTATTGCAACTATGATCACACATCAATTTGCTTTGGCTGGAACCAATCAGTTTATCCAGACAGGTTATTTTGGTGGCTTATCCATTGATGTAAAATACGGTGATATTTTAATTGTTTCACAGGCAGAAATGCAGGATGGTGCGTCTCATTGGTATCTACCTAATTCCAAAATGGTTAAATCCGACGAAGAATTATTAAGTGCCGCAATCGATTATTGTGAAAAAAGAGGGTACTCATATGTAGTTGGAAGTGTTCTATCTACTAGCGTAATGTTGCTTGAAACCCAAGAAATGATTAATGAATGGGCATCGAACGGTCATTTGGGAGTAGATATGGAAACAGCAGCGACTTTATCGGCAGCCAAAAGGTTCGATAAAAAAGCGATTGCTTTGTTAAATCTGTCAGACCATTTAATAGTAGGAGATTCACTTTACTCTTACACAAAAGAAAGAGAATTAATTGAAGCAGAAACAGATATAAAAATAAGGGACCTAGCACTATATTTATCATCAATCTCAAAGTAGCTTAAATAATGGTATTTTTTTAAATGCAACGATTCATTATTTCTACTAAGGATCCTTATCCAATTCACTTCCGTTTTCACTCTCTATACGACTATAATAGGAAGGGATAAATGAACGGAGTGAGAAGATGAAAAGGGAAAGACCGGTCGTTTCGGCTCTACAAAAATTTGCTAAAGATGAGCCAATGAGTTGGCATGTTCCGGGACATAAAAACGGCTTATTATCAAACTTACCAAGAAATCTCAAAGAAGCACTTACATACGATCTAACAGAGTTGACAGGCTTGGATGATTATCACCATCCAGAAGAAGCCATTGCGCAGGCAGAAATGCTTTTAGCCAGTGCATACCAAACAAATAGAAGTTTCTTTTTAGTGAACGGTTCGACAGTAGGAAATCTGGCAATGATCTATGCAACCTGTAAACGAAATGAAAAAATTATCGTGCAAAGAAATGCACATAAATCCATTTTTCATGCTTTAGAGCTTGTAGGGGCAAAAGCTATATTTGTGGCACCTGCATGGGATATGACAACCACTACTGCTGGAGCTGTTTCAACAACAACATTGAAAGAAGCATTGCAGCTTCATCCTGATGCTAAAGCCGTTGTATTAACTTATCCTACCTACTATGGGTTAGCAGGTAAGGAGCTGGAGACACAAGTAAAATTGTGTCATGAAATGAAAATACCAGTTCTTGTTGACGAGGCTCATGGCGCCCATTTCATAGCGAGTCAATCATTCCCACCCTCTGCCATCCAATTAGGGGCAGATGTTGTTGTACAATCTGCACATAAAACACTTCCAGCTATGACCATGGCCTCTTTTTTACATGTGAACTCAAATTTACTTAAAGTAGAAAAGATTAATCATTATTTACGTATGCTTCAATCCAGTAGTCCGTCATATTTGCTTCTTGCTTCTTTAGATGACGCAAGAGACTATATAGATACCTATTTAGAAAGTGATGCAACCTATTTACAAGAGAAAAGAAATCAGTGGATAGAAGCATTGCGTTCAATAGATCCTTTACAGGTCATTGAAGTTGATGACCCGTTGAAGCTATTATTACGCTTCCCGGGATATACTGGCTTTCAGTTGAAAGAGGTACTTGAACAACAACGGATATATGTCGAGCTTGCTGATGCTTATCAAGTATTATTTATCCTACCGCTACTAAAACATGGACAAGCTTACCCATTTGCTGAGGCACGAATACGAATAAAAGAAGCCATTTTTAATTTAAGGAAAAAAGGGGTAAATACCATTCAAACGGTTACACCATCCAATGAATATACAACCGTTTCGATGCCGGAGTATTCCTATGATGAATTAGAACAACTTGAAAAGGAGTGGGTTCCATATATGCGGGCAATTGGACGTGCTGCTGCAAGCATGTTGATTCCATATCCACCCGGTATCCCATTATTCGTGCCAGGAGAAAAAATTACAGTGGCTAAATTGAGTCAACTAGAAGAGTTACTTGCAGTAGGTGCAGCTTTTCAAGGACAACATCGTTTGGACGAAAAGCTGATTTACGTCATAAAGTAACAGTCGGAGGAATATAGAAATGAAAAGCAATCTATTTATTACATTTGAAGGCCCTGAAGGAGCAGGAAAAACGACCATTTTAACGAAAATTTCCGAGCGACTGCGTGAACAAAACATCGATTTATTAGCCACGCGAGAACCAGGTGGTATTGAAATTGCGGAAAAAATCCGTGAAGTAATCTTAAACCCTGCAAATACAGCAATGGATGAAAGAACAGAAGCATTATTGTATGCTGCTGCTCGAAGCCAGCATTTTTTCGAAAAAGTAGAGCCAGCCATCAAACAAGGAAAACTCGTATTATGTGATCGTTTTATCGATTCTTCATTAGCCTATCAAGGATATGCTCGTGGAATTGGCATGGATGAAGTATTATCGATAAATGAATTCGCAATTGGGAAACGTATGCCGGATTTAACCATATTATTTGATTTAAATCCTGCAGTTGGACTAGCCCGAATTCATGCACACAATGAGCGTGAGTTGAATAGACTTGATGTTGAGAGCTTATCATTTCACGAAAAAGTTAGGGAAGGTTATCATGAAGTAGTAAAGCGTTATCCTAATAGAATTAAAGTAGTGAATGCTGATCAGTCTGTGGAGAATGTAGTAGAAGAAGTCTGGCGTCTAATATGTGAAGCGCTAGATGAAAAGTAAATGAAGTAGGCTACTTTGTATGCTATAATATAAACACCAATTCAATATAGGGAGTGAGTGCGGATGAAGTTAGTTGTTGCAGTCGTTCAGGACCAAGATAGTAATCGTTTGTCTAGCGCGTTAACTAAAAATAATTTTCGCGCAACGAAATTAGCAAGTACTGGCGGGTTTTTACGTTCAGGAAACACAACCTTTATCGTCGGAACGGAGGATTCTTTAATTCCCCAATTGCTTGATATAATTCGAGATAATTGTCGTTCCCGCGAACAGATGGTGTCACCCGTTTCACCTTTAGGTGGGAATGCAGACTCCTATATCCCGTATCCCATTGAAGTTGAAGTTGGGGGAGCAACAGTATTTGTGTTACCAATCGAACAGTTCCACCATTTCTAACCTTATTTAGTAGAAATTTTCTTATAGTTCATTCATCGATTTAATGTAGAATTTATATAGCGAGATTTTCAACAAACAGTGAGGTTAACCGTGGTGGTTGTCAACTATGTATCATGAACATATAGACACACCTGCGCTATTCGGTTTTTGATAGGTGGAGGCGAAAGGTAATTGAAGATAAATCAAGATTTGCGATTGGGTTTAAAAACGAATCATCATGATATAAAACATGCGAACCAATCAGGAAATCGCTTTGGCGAAGTGCTTGTTAAACAGGGCACTAAGCTTCAAAACGAGCAGTTAACCAGATTAATGGGCGATATATCTGCTGCTGGTGACCGTGTTGCAAGGTCTCGTAATCTGCGTGAGTTGACTCGTTTTAAAATGCTAATCAAACGTTTCTTACAAGAAGCCGTAGAATATGGTCTTGATATGAAACAATCTCATACATGGAATCGTTTTGGAGAAGGGCGTCGTCTCAAAATTGTCGAAACGATTGATGAGCGATTAGTAGAACTTGCACAAGATATTTTAATTGAAGAGAAGAGTTCAATTGATTTGCTTGATAAAATCGGTGAAATAAAAGGATTATTAGTGAATCTATATATGTAAAACCCGTGTCTATTTACTTTCCTGTATGGGACACGGGGTTTTTTCTAAAATAAGTTAAATTGGAAGACTTAACTTCATTTTGATAAATGTTACGGTTAGAGAAAAAGGTGATCAAAGTGGTAGAAAATGTCGAAGAACTTAAGGTGTTACAGCCTTTAGTAATGAAGCAGTTACTCACGATTTTTGAAAAGAATAGAACCGGCCATGCGTACATATTTGATGGTGAAAAAGGAACGGGTAAAAATCAAATCGCAATTTTTTTCATAAAACTACTTTTGTGTCTGAACCCGTCGAAAAATGTTCCATGTGAAACATGTCGAAATTGCAAACGCATTGAAACAGGGAATCATCCAAATGTGAAGCAGTTGGAACCAGATGGACAATTTATCAAAATCGACCAAATTCGAGAGCTTATTTCTGGAATGACGAAAACTAGCATGGAGGAGGGACGTAAAATTTATGTCCTTCATCACGCAGATCGCATGAATATCTCTTCCGCTAATACACTACTAAAATTTTTAGAAGAGCCTGAAGGTAATGTGACAGCTATTCTATTAACAGAAAGCTATCAGTCCATCTTACCGACAATACAGTCACGTTGCCAGCATATAAAATTTGCTACTATTCCACGTGATATTTTATTGAAGCAACTTCAAGAACAGGGTATCACCTTTTCAATGGCGTCTACTGTTAGCATGTTAACTAATAGCTTAGAAACAGCGATTTTATTAGCACATGATGAGCAGTTTGCACATGCAAGAAAAACAGTGTTAAAATTAGTAGAGACAGTCAGAAAAAATGTCCATGAGGCATTGTTAGTTGTGTATGAAGATTGGCTGGTTTCGTTTAAGGAAAAAGACGAAATAGAACAAGCCTTAGATTTACTACTATTCGCATATCGTGATATTGTAGCTATAAAAGCGAATCCACAAAGCTCATGTACATATCCAGACATGTTGCAAAGTTGGAAGGAAATCGCGTTACACACAACTTATGATCGTCTGTCAGATCAATTGCAGGCAATTTTACAAGCTAGACAAAATTTGCAGCGCAATATGAATCGGTCGCTTTTGATGGAGCAGCTAATGCTTAATCTGCAGGAGGGGTATACATTTGTATAATGTAGTAGGAGTCCGTTTTAAAAAAGCGGGTAAAATATATTATTTTGACCCCGGTGATTTTCTACTTGAAAAAGGGCAGTATGTTATAGTAGAAACAGCAAGAGGGGTCGAATACGGAAAGATTGTCGTTCCAACGAAGCAAGTTGGGGAGAATGATGTTGTTTTACCATTAAAACAAGTATTACGCCCAGCGGATGAACGAGATCGAATCCAGGTTGAGGAAAATAGGCAAGAATCACAGCGAGCTTTTGAACTAGCCAGCACGAAAATTAGTGAGCATAAGTTAGAAATGAAGCTAGTTGATGTTGAGTATACATTTGATCGAAATAAAATTATCTTTTACTTCACGGCTGAAGGAAGAGTTGACTTTAGGGAATTAGTAAAAGATTTAGCTTCGATTTTCCGTACACGTATTGAACTACGACAAATTGGTGTGCGTGACGAAGCAAAACTTCTTGGTGGGATTGGCCCTTGTGGTAGAATGCTTTGCTGTTCGACATTTTTAGGAGATTTTGATCCAGTGTCGATTAAAATGGCAAAGGACCAAAACCTATCATTAAATCCGACGAAAATCTCCGGACTTTGCGGTCGTCTCATGTGTTGTCTTAAGTATGAGAATGATGATTATGAAAACGCAAAAGAAGGAATGCCTGATATCGGTGATTCAACCATGACACCAGATGGCCCAGGTAAAGTAGTAGGAATTAATGTTTTAGAAAGATTGATTCAAGTCTTCTTAGAAGAGCAGGTACGTACTGTTGAATATACATTAGAAGAAATTATAGAATGTGAGAAGAATTTGATTTAGATAAACAATGGGGTGGCATTCTAGTGAAGGACCGTAATTTCTTAGATACTGTTATGGAATTCGAACAACAGCTCGAAACACTACAGCAACAATATAATGATTTGAAAAAATATGTTGCACATATGGTGGAAGATCATCAAGCTATTCAAACGGAGAACCTTCACCTGCGTAGACGTCTAGAAGAGCTTTTATCTACAGATTCTACAGATGAAAGTAGTAATGAAGAGAAAGCGAGCTTATTAGATATTGGAGAGGGATATGATAATTTAGCACGTCTATACCAAGAAGGGTTCCATGTTTGCCACGTACATTTTGGCGGTTCTCGAAAAGGTGAAGATTGTTTATTTTGCCTATCGTTTTTGAATAAACAAAATGCATAATTTCCCTCTGAACGATAAAAGGCTGATACCACTCCACGTGGTTTTCAGTCTTTTCTTTTGGATAAGAGTTACAAAGTTATTAAAGGAGGTTGTTTATGGAACAATGGTTAAAAGAGGATGAGCGGCTTGATTATTTATTGGCTGAGGATTTAAGAATCATCCAAAGCCCTTCTGTATTCTCTTTTTCGTTAGATGCAGTCTTATTATCAAGGTTTGTCAATGTCCCTATAAATAAAGGGAAAATTGTCGACCTATGTTCTGGAAACGGAGTAATTCCATTATTCCTGAGTGCTCGTACAAAGGCTGAAATTATTGGTGTCGAATTACAAGAGAGACTATTTGATATGGCTGAACGGAGTATAAAGTATAATGGATTAGAAAATCAAATAAAGATGATTCTTGGAGACGTTAAAACGATTCCTCCTCAATTAGGAATTGAAAAATTTGACGTAGTAACATGTAACCCACCATATTTTTTAGCACATGAGCTGAGTGATAAAAATGTTAGTGAGCATTATGCTATTGCTCGTCATGAACTATATCTTACATTAGATGAAGCAATAGAGTCCGCAAGCAAATTGTTAAAACAGGGTGGAAAAGCAGCCTTTGTCCATCGACCGGGGAGACTATTGGATATTGTTACAGCAATGCGAGCAAATCGACTTGAACCAAAGCGCATCCGATTTGTCTATCCGAAAGTTGGTAAAGAAGCAAATACCTTATTAATAGAGGGAATAAAGGATGGGAAACCTGATTTAAAGGTATTACCTCCATTATACGTATATGATGACAACAATGAGTATACGGATGAAGTGAGTGAGATACTTTATGGAGACAAAAAATAATCATTTCTTTTATGTACTGGAGTGTGCGGATCATTCTCTTTATGCTGGCTATACAAATAATCTCGATAAACGAGTTGCTGCCCATAATTCTGGAAAAGGGGCAAAATATACAAAAGCCCACTTGCCTGTAAAATGCGTTTATTTTGAAACCTATGAAACGAAGCAAGAAGCAATGCGTGCAGAATATGCATTTAAACAATTAAAAAGAAGTGAAAAATTAAAGTATATTGGAGGGGCACCAAGATGAAATCACAAAAAAGCAGTCAGCATGAACAGGGAAGCTGTTTGTATTTGGTGGCAACGCCAATAGGAAATCTAGAAGATATGACGGTCCGTGCATTACGAATTTTGAAAGAAGTCGATGTAATTGCGGCTGAAGATACACGAAATACGAAAAAGCTATGTAATTATTTTGAAATCCAAACACCTCTTGTGAGCTATCACGAGCATAATCTTGAGCAAGGGGGAGAGAAGCTGCTAGGCTATCTAAGAGAAGGAAAATCTGTCGCCTTGGTTAGTGATGCTGGGCTACCTTGTATATCAGATCCGGGTGCAGATATCGTCGTAAAAGCAATTGAAGAAGATTTTGCGGTCGTACCGCTGCCAGGTGCAAATGCAGCTTTAACTGCATTGATTGCATCAGGAATAGCACCTCAACCCTTTTATTTCTTTGGATTTTTAAATCGCCAAAAGAAAGAGCGAAGATTACAGCTAGAGAAGTTAGCAAAACGAGAAGAGACAATGATTTTTTATGAGGCTCCTCATCGTTTAAAGGAAACATTAAAGGATTTAGAACTAGTTTTAGGGGACAGGAATATTGTATTAGCCCGAGAACTGACTAAGAAATTTGAAGAATTTTTGCGCGGAACTATTTCAGAAGCAGTGAAATGGGTCAATGAGAACGAAATTCGAGGCGAATTTTGCGTCATTTTGGAGGGGAATATGAACGGCGAGATGGAAGAGGAAGAAACAGCTTATTGGGCAAATTTATCAATCGTCGAACACATCGACCAATTAGTTGAAGAAAAACAGATGAACTCAAAGGATGCCATTAAAGAAGTAGCAAAATTAAGAGGTTTACCTAAGCGAGATGTCTACCAGCAATATCATATCTAATTTCTAATATTTGTATTACTGGATTGTATCTTGGTTAATATACATATATATTAACTTCTTAACTAGTAATAAAAAAGCATTGCTATTAATAATTCGATTAAATAGCAATGCTTTTTGCTATTTATGGCTATATAAAAAGAAAACGACTCTCGCTTTGTTGGCGAAAATCGCATTTTTCTCATGGTTTATTTTGAAAAGTGTTGTTGAATTTCTTTTACTAAAAGTTCCGCACCTTCTGGACTTAAGATTAATTTTCCTCCAGCAAGACGGAAATTCTCATCTGAAACTTCGCCAGTTACAGCACATGTCATGTTAGGCATGTATTTTTTAAGAATGATTTTATCGTCATCAACGTAAATTTCCAATGCATCTTTTTCTGCAATTCCTAGTGTGCGACGAAGTTCAATAGGAATAACTACACGTCCTAATTCATCGACTTTACGAACGATACCTGTTGATTTCATGACAATATTTCCTCCTATATTTTGTATAATATATTTTACATTCGTCAAAATTCGACATCTTTTTCCTGTCTGAATAGAATCATACCAAGTAATACCATAAACGTCAATTATTTAGTATTAATGGGTGAAACTTGATGTGAACAGGTTGTGAACGCTATTATAGATAAATGAGGTTTAATGATATTTAAATAGCATAAATTAGAGAATATTATTATAAAACGACAAATTTAGTTGTAAAGTTTCAATAAATTTACACCTTCTCCTAATGGTATTTTTCGACAAAATCCTGTAATAATATTCTTTCATTGAAACAATTTTCTTACTTCGATAAAATAAACATTATACAGTTGACAATGGAGGCCATATTAAGTGAACGAAAAGAACACATTTTATATAACAACCCCAATTTATTATCCAAGTGGCAAGTTTCATATCGGTACCGCTTACACAACAGTGGCATCAGATACAATCTCACGTTACAAACGTTTAAGAGGGTATGATGTTCGCTTTCTAACAGGAATGGACGAGCATGGGCAAAAAATTCAAGAAAAGGCCGCAGAAGCTGGCAAGAATCCTCAAGAGTATGTAAATGAAATTGCTGAAAGTGCTAAAAAACTTTGGGCTTTAATGGATATTTCCTACGATGATTTTATCCAAACCACACAAGATCGCCATAAGAAAAGTGTAGAAAAGATTTTCCAAAAGTTTTTAGATAATGGCGATATTTATAAAGGGGAGTATGAAGGCTGGTACTGTACACCTTGTGAATCATTCTATACGGAAACTCAATTAGTAGACGGAAATTGCCCAGACTGTGGACGCCCCGTACACAAAGTAAAAGAAGAATCTTACTTCTTTAATATGAAAAAATATTCGGAGCGCTTACTTCAGTATTATGAAGAGAATGTCGAATTTATTGAGCCTGAATCACGTAAAAACGAAATGATCAACAACTTCATTAAACCTGGTCTGGAAGATTTATCTGTATCTCGTACTTCGTTTGACTGGGGCATTAAAGTTCCTGGCGACCCAAGACATGTAATTTATGTATGGGTGGATGCATTGACGAACTATATTACTTCTTTAGGTTATGGCTCACATAATGAAGAATTATTTAACAAATACTGGCCAGCAGATGTGCATGTTGTCGGAAAAGATATTGTTCGATTCCATACGATATACTGGCCAATTTTCTTAATGGCTTTAGATCTACCACTACCTAAAAAGGTATTTGCACACGGCTTTATTATGATGAAGGACGGAAAAATGTCGAAATCCAAAGGAAATGTTGTTTATCCTGAAATGTTAATCGAACGCTATGGATTAGATGCAACACGCTACTTCCTTCTTCGGGAGCTTCCTTTTGGTTCGGACGGCGTATTCTCACCTGAATCCTTTGTTGAAAGAACAAATTTCGACTTAGCAAATGATTTAGGAAACTTATTAAATCGTACAGTATCCATGATGAATAAATATTTTGATGGTACTATTCCAACAGAAAATATTGTTGAAACCGAATTTGACGCTGCTTTAAAAGTACATGCGAAAGAAACGCGTTTAATTTACGAGAAAAATATAGAGAAAATGCAATTTAGTGTAGTATTATCAGATGTTTGGTCACTTGTTTCCCGTACAAACAAGTATATCGATGAAACGCAGCCATGGGTTTTAGCAAAAGACGAGGAAAATCAAGGTAAATTAGCTTCTGTAATGTTAAATTTAGCCGAAAGTCTTCGCCATATTGCAGTTATGTTACAGCCATTTATGACATCAACGCCTAAGCAAATTGTCGAACAATTAGGTTTAGACACGACTCATCTTGCTTGGGAAACAATTGAAACATTCGGAAATACTATTCCAGCAAACATTAAAGTGGTAGAAAAAGGAATTCCGATTTTCCCGCGTTTAGATGTCGAAGTAGAGGTTGCTTATATACGAGAACAAATGAGAGCATCAGTCAAAACGCCGCAAGAAGAGGAGAAAAAAGCAGAAGTGGAAGTACCGGAAGTACCGGAAATCTCCATCGATGATTTTATGAAGGTTGACTTGCGTGTTGCGACTGTTACAGCGTGTGAACCAGTTCCAAAAGCAGATAAATTATTAAAGCTTCAAGTTGACCTTGGGTACGAGCAACGCCAAGTGGTATCGGGGATTGCACAATACTATAAGCCTGAGGAATTAGTAGGTCAAAAAGTAATTGTTGTAGCAAACTTAAAGCCAGTAAAACTACGCGGTGAGCTATCACAAGGTATGATCTTGGCAGGATCACATGATGGGGTTTTAACACTTGCCACGGTAGATCCAAAACTTCAAAATGGTGCAAAAGTAAAATAATCAATAATATTTCATGAGCCTGTTGGACAAACTTCGTTCAACAGGCTTTTCACACGAAGTCTTTATACCTAAAAAGCTATATTATGATAATAAAATCATTTTATATAATTGTCGAAATAGGGAAATTATACTAAAACGAGTAGAAAGTTGTATGATTTATGACATAAATAATTCAGCTTGTAATACTTCTGTAATTTAGTTGTCAACTAAGAAATGATTTAATCCACTACAATAGGTTAGGAGAAAATAATATGTTTATAGATACACATGTCCATTTAAATGCAGATCAATATGATGATGATTTACAGCAAGTAATCGAGAGAGCATTAGAAGCAAAAGTTGAAAAAATGGTAGTAGTCGGTTTCGATCGAAAAACAATCGAA
Source organism: Lysinibacillus sp. SGAir0095 (assembly GCF_005491425.1). Taxonomy (NCBI): domain Bacteria; kingdom Bacillati; phylum Bacillota; class Bacilli; order Caryophanales; family Bacillaceae; genus Lysinibacillus; species Lysinibacillus sp. SGAir0095. The sequence continues at coordinate 83,297 of NZ_CP028083.1, forward strand.
AGAGCTATGAAGCTGGCAGATGAGTTTGAATTTATATATGCGGTAATTGGTTGGCATCCTGTTGATGCAATCGACTGCACATCCGAAGATTTAGAGTGGATAGAAAAACTTGCCGCTCATCCCAAGGTAGTCGGTATTGGAGAGACTGGTTTGGATTATTATTGGGATAAATCACCAAAAGATGTGCAACAAGAGCTATTCCGCAAACAAATTCATCTAGCACAAAAATTGAAACTACCAATTATCATTCATAATCGCGATGCAACTGGTGATGTTGTGAAAATATTACGTGAAGAAAATGCTGCATCCGTTGGCGGTGTCATGCATTGTTTCAGTGGAAGTGTTGAAACGGCTCGTGAATGTATAGATATGAAGTTCATGATTAGTTTAGGTGGTCCTGTTACATTCAAAAATGCTCGAATGCCAAAAGAGGTAGCGAAAGAAATTCCGTTAGAGCATTTAATGATTGAAACAGATGCACCATATCTCGCACCACATCCTTATCGTGGAAAGCGTAACGAACCTTCATATGTGCCACTAGTTGCTGAAGAAATTGCTCGCCAAAAAGAGCTATCGATTGATGAAGTTGCCAAAGCGACAACCTCTAATGCTATTAAATTTTTTAATCTCGATGAATAGATTTCCTAAATGCCTCCAATACTGCGTTTAGGAAGGCTTGGTGTAAATGGACTATATTTTCGAAAAAGTTAATTTGGTTGACAGCTAGAAAAGTAGTCCGTATAATCCAACGAGTGCTAAGGAGGCGTTTTTTCATGTCAAAAATAAGTTCCATGAAAAACTTGTTCCGAGGATCATTGAGGAGTAAGCAAACAGTGGTTGGTGTAATTTCACTGATTCTGTTTGTTTCAGTAGTTTCGTTCGTAGTATACCAGGTCACCAAGGATACGGTGATCATCAATACCAACGGAAATGAAGAAGAAATATTAACTCACGCAAATACAGTAGGCGACCTTCTGGAAGAAGAAGGTATCGTAATCGCTCAATATGATAAAGTATCACCCTCACTGAATACAAAAATCGTTAATGATATGACGATTGATTGGGAACAAGCAAGAGAAGTAACAATTTCAGTTGACGGAAGTCAGTCAAAAGTTTGGACAACTGAAAGTAAAGTGAAGAACATTTTGGAAGAAGCAAATATCGAAGTAACAGAGCATGATGTATTATCTCAAGCTCTTACCGCTGAAGTAGGCGAGACTAACCAAATTGATATTCAAAAGGCGTTTCAGTTGACGCTTGTCGATGGTTTAGAAGAAAGACAAGTTTGGTCCACTTCGACTACGGTCGCTAACTTTTTGAAACAACAGGGAATTCAGCTTAATGAGTTTGATCGTGTTGAAAATAATCTGGAGAAAGTTATAACACCAGAAGATAAAATCACAGTTGTTCGCGTAGAAAAGGTTACCGATGTAGTGGAAGAATCTATTGATTTCGCAGTAGAAACGAAATCAGACTCTTCATTGTTAAAAGGAAAAGAAAAAGTTGTAACTAATGGCGAGAAAGGGAAAGTCGCTCGTACCTACGAAGTTACAAAAGAAAATGGTAAAGTGATAGATAAAGTTATTAAGTCAGAAGAAGTGATTCAAAAACCAACTACAAAAGTAGTAGCTGTTGGGACAAAAGTTGTCACAGCATCGGTTTCTCGTAGTAAGAGTTCAGCCTCTTCTTCTAGTAGCAGTAAAGAATTTTATGTAACCGCAACAGCATATACAGCAGATTGCTCAGGCTGTTCAGGTGTTACAGCAACTGGTTTAACTTTAAAAGATGGCATGAAGGTAATTGCTGTAGACCCGAGTGTAATTCCATTAGGAACAAAAGTATGGGTTGAAGGATACGGTAATGCGATTGCTGCTGACAAAGGCAGTGCCATTAAAGGGAATAAAATTGACGTATTTGTAAGCTCTGATAGCCAAGCAAACAATTGGGGACGCAAAAAAGTACGTATTAAAATTTTAAACTAATTCTAGCAACTTAAAAAAAGTTTAGCATATTTCAACCAAAATGTATGAAAGCCTTCCTGTAGACTGACAGGGAGGCTTTTCTTTTTAAACAATTAGATTGAAGGTGCGCACGCAATTTGTTTTTAGAGGAGATGAAACGCGTTCTGAAGGAGAATTGAATCCGAGCTGTGTTTCATAAGTATAGAATCTAATTTTATTGGGAGGTACCTTTCAATAAATGAATGAAAACGACGGCCCATGACTTTTCATGTTATTATAGTCAGAGATTGCTTTAGAAGAGGGGTATATTTTTGAATATACAAGAAATCATTGTTGTAGAAGGAAAAGATGATACAACGGCGATTAAAAGAGCAGTAAATGCAGATACAATAGAAACAAATGGTTCTGCTATTTCCGAGGAAACGATTCGTCGTATCCAACACGCTCAAACTAAACGTGGTGTAATTGTATTTACAGACCCAGATTACCCTGGACGTCGCATACGTGCAATTATTGAAGAAAGTGTTCCTGGAGTGAAGCATGCATTTTTAGCTAAGGAAAAAACGATCGCGAAAAATGGAAAGGGTCTTGGGATTGAGCATGCACGTGATGAGGATATTCGAGAAGCATTAAGTCACGTTTATACACCAAATCCAAACTTTAAGACCGAGATCGATATAACAATGGAAGATTTGCTACTAGCTCGACTGATTGGGCATCCACAATCAAAACAACGTCGCAATCGTTTAGGGGAAATCCTGAATATCGGGATGACAAATGGTAAACAATTGCATAAACGACTTGCAATGTTCCAAATTACTGCTGAGCAATTTGGTGAAGCAGTAGCTCAACTAGATCAGGAGGATCAAAATGAATAAAGATATCGCAACACCAATACGTACAAAAGAAATTCTAAACAAATATGGCTTTTCATTTAAAAAAAGTTTGGGACAAAACTTTTTAATTGATCCGAATATTTTACGAAATATTCTAAGCCATGCTAATTTAACAGAAGAAAGTGGAGCTATTGAGGTGGGACCTGGAATAGGTGCATTAACCGAGCATCTTGCTCGTGGTGCCAAAAAAGTAGTTTCTTTTGAGATTGACCAACGCCTTTTACCTGTACTTGAAGACACATTAAGTCCCTACAATAATGTTAAAATTGTTCATTCTGATATTTTGAAAGCGGATGTAGAAAAAGTAATAAAAGAGGAAATGCCAGGTATAGAAGATATCATGGTTGTGGCAAACTTACCTTATTACGTTACAACACCAATTTTATTGAAATTGTTAAATGACCGTCTACCTATTCGTGGTTTTGTGGTAATGATGCAAAAAGAAGTAGCGGATCGTATTACAGCTAAGCCAGGCACAAAGGAATATGGTTCATTATCAATTGCCATTCAATATTATGTAACAGCAGAGGTTGCAATGGTTGTTCCGAAAACGGTCTTTATGCCACAACCAAATGTGGATTCTGCCGTTATTCGTCTAATCAAGCATGATGCCCCCCCTGTAAAAGTGATTAATGAGGATTTCCTATTCGAAGTAACAAGGGCTTCGTTTGCACAACGCAGAAAAACGATTTTAAATAACCTGCAATCAGGGTTGCCTAGTGGGAAAGAAAAGAAACAGCTTATATTGGATGCACTAGAAACAGCGGGTGTGGAACCAACAAGAAGAGGGGAAACCCTTTCAATTCAAGAGTTCGGTAAATTGGCAGATGCACTCTACCCTCACTTTGGCAATCTACAATAGTTTGAACAAGAATCTATAATCTATAATATTTATGATTTTTTTATATAAAAAAAGTTGACAAAGATATTTGTCTGCTGATAAAATATTATAATTTGTTGACAGTTATCCATAAATGGGCTATAATATTGTGTAGTGAGGTGTATGCGAAATGCCAAAAACGTTAGCTGACATTAAGAAGTCTCTAGATTGTAATTTGGGTAAACGTTTGCGATTAAAAGCAAACGGTGGTCGCAAGAAAACGGTTGAGTGTGATGGAGTACTTAGTGACACATATCATGCAGTCTTTGTCGTAGAGCTCGATCAAGAAGATAACACTTGTAAACGTGTATCTTATAGCTACACAGATATTTTAACAGAAGCAGTAGAAATCACTTTTTTAGATGATGTACAGGTTGCCATTGCCAAATAGTTTTATTTGTCTTATTAAAACACTCGATTTTTCGGGTGTTTTTTATTTTCTTTCGCACATACTATTATCGTCAACCTACTTATTCCTAAGGAGGCAAAACTGCATGGCCAGAAGAAAAGGTATCATGTCGAGTCGTCTAAAAGAAGAGATAGCCAAGGAACTCGGATTTTACGATGTAGTCGAACGTGAAGGCTGGGGTGGAATTAAGTCACGTGATGCAGGTAATATGGTAAAGCGAGCAATTGAAATGGCCGAACAAGGTCTAGCACAGCAAAACCAAAACAATATGAATAAGTAGTGTTGACATATTGCCAATAGCTCCTAATGGAGTCTATTGGCTTTTACTTTATGCAAAAATTACGTAGCAAGGCAAGAATAATGAGCTAGCGACACTTGTACGTACAATATGTTAAAATATATGAAAGAATGAAGCTAAAATTTAAAAGCGAACAAAAGATTTGGATGGCAATCCGAGGAGGATATATATGCTTTATGTGAAAGCTCCAGCAAAAATAAATTTAACTTTAGATGTTTTATATAAACGCCCTGATAATTATCATGAAGTAGAAATGATTATGACAACTGTGGACTTAAGCGATCGTATAGGACTAGAGTCAAGAAATGATGGTTTGATCAAAATAATTTCAACAAATGGTTTTATCCCCGATGATAACCGAAATCTGGCTTATCAAGCGGCACAACTAATCAAAGATACATACGGTGTAGCTGAGGGTGTTACAATTTCCATTGAAAAAGAAATCCCGGTTGCTGCAGGACTTGCCGGTGGTAGTAGTGATGCTGCAGCTACATTGAAAGGGTTAAACGAGTTATGGAATTTAAACTTATCCATCGATACTTTAGCTGAACTGGGTGCAAAAATCGGTTCAGATGTTTCATTTTGTATTTATGGTGGGACGGCTCTTGCGACTGGACGCGGAGAAAAAATTCAAAAATTACCTGCTCCTCCGACTTGCTGGGTAGTCTTAGCCAAACCAAAAATCGGTGTTTCAACAGCACAAGTATATGGTGGACTAAATCTTGAGGGACTTGAACACCCAAATACGAAACAAATGATTCAATCAATTGAAACTAACGATTATGATTTAATGTGTAATTCGCTTGGAAATGTCTTGGAATCCGTTACATTCAAACTGCACCCGGAAGTGGTTATGATTAAAGAACAAATGAAACGTTTTGGTGCTGATGCAGTGTTAATGAGCGGCAGTGGACCGACAGTATTTGGTTTAGTGGATAATGAATCAAGACTGGGAAGAATTTATAACGGTCTAAGAGGATTTTGTGATGAGGTTTTTGCGGTCCGTTTATTAGGTGAAAGGAATTCACTTGCTTAAATGCGGATGTTTATGGTACTTTTTCTATAAAATATTCGTGTTTATAATGTGATTCAAATGAAAGAAACTCAAGAGAACTGTCTGCTATTAAATTAGTAGGCAGTTAATTTTACATGTATAGAAGTGGAGTGGATCTCGTGAAATGGAAACGAAGCGAACGCCTTGTTGATATGACGTATTATTTACTTGAGCATCCACATCAGCTAATCCCTTTAACTTTTTTTTCTGAAACATATCAATCTGCCAAATCATCTATTAGTGAGGATTTATCAATTGTTAAAGAAACGTTTGAAGAAAAGGGAATTGGGTTGTTGATGACCGTACCGGGAGCAGCAGGCGGGGTAAAATATATCCCTAAGATGTCTGGTAGTGAAGTACGGGAGATTATTCAAATCTTGATTAGTGAGTTAAGTCAGTCGGACCGCTTGTTGCCAGGTGGCTATTTGTTCATGACTGATTTACTAGGAAATCCAGAGCTTATGAATAGAGTTGGAAAAGTATTTGCAAGTATTTATGCTGACCAACAAATAGATGTCATTATGACGGTGGCAACAAAGGGGATATCGATTGCTCATTCGATAGCCAGACATTTAAATGTTCCTGTTGTTGTGGTACGTCGTGACAGTAAAGTAACAGAAGGCTCTACAGTTAGTATCAACTATGTATCAGGTTCTTCACGTCGTATTCAAACAATGGTACTTTCTAAACGCAGTATGAAAGGCGGCCAACGAGTACTGATAACGGACGATTTTATGAAGGTTGGCGGTACGATGAATGGAATGAAAAATCTATTGGAGGAGTTCGGCTGTGAACTAGCAGGTATGGCCGTTCTAGTAGAAGCAGAGCATGCTGACGAAACATTAGTAGATGATTACTATTCTTTGGTTAAACTTCATGCTGTAAATGAAAAGGATCGTACGATTGCTTTAAGTGAAGGTAATTATTTTTTAAAGGAGAGAAAATAAAATGAAAACAGTATCTACAACTAATGCACCAGCTGCAATTGGACCATATGCACAAGGTATCGTAGTAAATGGAATCTTTTATAGCTCTGGACAAATTCCTTTAACAGCTGCGGGCGAATTAATAGAAGGCGATATCGTAGCGCAAACAAATCAAGTCTTTGAAAATTTAAAAGCGGTTTTAGAAGCAGCAAGTAGTTCATTAGATAAAGTTGTAAAAACGACTGTATTTTTAGGTGATATGAATGACTTCGCGGCTATGAATGAAACTTATGCAAAGCATTTCGGTGAGCATAAACCAGCACGCTCTGCAGTAGAGGTTGCTAGACTGCCAAAAGATGTAAAGGTAGAAATTGAAGTAATTGCAGTAGTTGAATAAAAATAGAAAGATGATGGAGGCGAAAATAGCAACCATCATTTTTTTTACAAAAAAATATTTATAATTTTTCAAATTTTTGTATAATGGAAGAAGGGAAATTGAAATTTTTGTAGAATCATATCTTTTAAAGGCATCATAGAAGAGAGGAGTGAAATAATGGAAGTAACTGACGTAAGATTAAGACGTGTCCAAACTGATGGGCGCATGCGAGCAATCGCTTCAATCACATTAGACGACGAGTTTGTCGTACATGACATTCGTGTGATTGATGGCAACAACGGATTATTTGTTGCAATGCCAAGTAAGCGTACACCAGACGGAGAATTCCGTGATATCGCACACCCTATTAACTCTGATACACGAAATAAGCTTCAAGAAGTAGTATTAGCTGCTTACCACGCATCCAGTGAAGAAGAAGTTCTAGTACTAGAAGAAGCAAATGCATAATTTGTAAACAATAGGAGTCTACTCATTGCGGAGTAGACTCTTTTTTTTATAATTGAAAAAATTATCATAAATTACCAACGCAGATGTCATTGATTTGTCAAGTCTGGAAACCTTGAAAACCGGGTGAATTTACTATATAGTCATAAGAGAATATGAATAAAATTGGAGGACTCAAAGATCATGACGAATATTTTTGCGGTCATTTTGGCTGCTGGTCAAGGAACTCGCATGAAGTCCAAATTATATAAGGTGCTCCACCCTGTTTGTGGAAAGCCAATGGTAGAGCATGTTGTCGAGAACATTCAATCATTGAATGTGAATCGTATTGTAACTGTTGTTGGACATGGAGCAGAAAAAGTAAAAGAACAACTTGGTGAAAAAAGCGAGTATGTACTTCAAGAAGAACAGCTTGGTACGGCACATGCGGTGATTCAAGCTGAAGGCATTTTGAGTTCACTTGAGGGAACAACATTAGTTGTTTGTGGAGATACACCATTAATTCAACCAGAAACAATGAAAGCGCTATATGAACACCACCATAATCAAAAAGCAAAAGCAACAATCCTAACAGCTGTAGCTGGCAATCCAACTGGATATGGTCGAGTGATTCGTGATGCAGATGGTCAGGTTTCGCAAATTGTAGAGCAAAAGGACGCTACACCGGATCAGCAGTTAGTTACAGAAATTAATACAGGCACATATTGCTTTGATAACAAAGCATTATTTGATGCATTAAAGCTCGTTAACAATGAAAATGCACAGGGGGAATATTATTTACCCGATGTCATCGAAATCTTACAAAAACAAGGTGAAATCGTTTCAGCTTATACATGTACTAATTTTGATGAAACACTAGGAGTAAATGATCGTGTGGCATTGGCTCAAGCTGAAGAGTTAATGCGTGCCCGCATTAACGAAAAACATATGCGAAATGGTGTAACACTCATTAACCCAATGTCTACTCATATCAGTGCGGATGCACAAATTGGCCGTGATACGGTTATTAAGCCAGGCACGATTATCGAGGGGCATTCAATCATTGGGGAGGATTGTATTATAGGGCCAAATTCTAATATCGTAAATAGTAGAGTTGGTGACCGTACTACGGTACAAAATTCTGTTGTAACTGATAGTTATATAGGAGAAGATACTGCAGTTGGACCATTTGCCCATTTACGTCCGGAATCTCAATTAGGAAACCATGTAAAAATCGGTAATTTCGTTGAAGTGAAGAAAAGCACTTTAGGTAACGATTCAAAAGTTTCACACTTAAGTTATATTGGCGATGCCGAAGTTGGAAGTAATGTCAATGTTGGCTGTGGATCGATTACAGTGAATTATGATGGCAAAAATAAATTCAAAACAACTATAGAAGATAATGTTTTTGTTGGATGTAATTCTAACTTGGTAGCACCGGTTACGTTGGGTGCTGGATCATTTATCGCCGCTGGTTCAACCATTACAAAAGATGTACCGGCAGATGCATTAGGAATTGGACGTTCAAGACAAGAGAATAAATTGGATTACGCGAAGAAGTTAAAATAAATTTGTAAAACTATTAGGAGGCCATCATGCCGTATCAATATGCTGACACAAAATTAAAAATCTTTTCTTTAAATTCTAACTACCCTTTAGCACAAGAAATTGCAGAACAAATGGGTGTAGAGCTTGGTAAATCATCTGTAAAACATTTCAGTGATGGAGAAGTTCAAATTAGCATCGAAGAAAGTATTCGTGGTTGTGACGTATTTATCGTTCAATCTACTTCTGCACCCGTTAATGAACATTTAATGGAATTATTAATTATGATTGATGCTGTAAAACGTGCTTCTGCTCGTACAATTAACGTTGTAATGCCATACTACGGCTATGCTCGTCAAGACCGTAAAGCAAAAGCTCGTGAGCCAATCACAGCAAAATTAGTAGCAAATTTATTAGAAACTGCTGGTGCTAACCGAGTAATCGTATTAGACTTACACGCTCCACAAATCCAAGGTTTCTTTGATATCCTAATCGACCATTTACAAGCGGTTCCAATTCTATCTACTTACTTTAAATCTAAAAACTTCAATCCGGATGAAGTAGTAGTTGTATCTCCAGACCACGGTGGTGTTACACGTGCTCGTAAAATGGCTGAGCGTTTAAAAGCTCCAATTGCTATTATCGACAAACGTCGTCCAAAACCAAACGTGGCAGAAGTGATGAATATCGTAGGTAATATTGAAGGGAAAATTTGTATTCTAATCGATGATATCATTGATACAGCGGGTACGATTACAATTGGTGCTAATGCATTGATCGAAGCAGGAGCGAAAGAAGTTTATGCTTGCTGTTCACATCCTGTTTTATCAGGCCCGGCAATTGAGCGTATTGAAAACTCAGTTATTAAGGAACTTGTAGTAACAAATACAATCCAGCTTTCCGAAGAAAAAATGTCTCCAAAAGTAAAACAACTTTCAGTAGCAAATTTGATGGCTGAAGCCATTTCTCGCGTATATGAAAACAAATCTGTAAGTACATTATTCGATTAATTCAATTATTAAAGACAAGGCAAACGCTGCCTTGTCTTTTTTTCATTCTTTGAAACCAATGAGATCTAAAAAAATCTTCTATTAATGTTTGGGAAGTTTTGGAAAGAACGGATAACCAATTTGTAGTTGTCTCAATAATTTGTCTATGTACTTTGTGAAGGGAATACTCAAAATTTATATCTTGCCAGGATACTTTGGCAGTGGTTACACAGTTTACATGATAGGCTGCAGATTCAATATAAATGACCGATTCTGGAATAGTAGGACATAGGGAACTAACTTTTTTAACAGATTAATATCTTCAAAATTTTTCCTGCTAGTCAAATTTATGTGCTAGAAAAGTTTAGGATTCAAGAAAAAAAGGAATACTAATAGTGGTCATAACTTTGAAAGGGGTCTATTTTATGGATATCATTTTAGAAGCTAAACCTAGAGAAACAGGAGCACGTTCTACTTTAACAAAACTTCGTAATGAGGGACAATTACCTGGAGTTATTTATGGGTATAAAGTTGATAATAAACCAGTAACAATTGATTACAAAGAAATGGCAAAAGCTGTTCAAAAGTATGGTCGTACAAGTGTTTTCCAAATCGATTTAGAAGGTAAGCAAATCAATGCAGTTTTAACAGATGTACAAAGATGCGCACTAAAAGGTACTGTGAAACATGTCGATTTACTATCTATTAATATGGCCGAGGAATTAGAAGTAGATGTACCGATTACGGTCATTGGCGAGGCAGCTGGCGTCAAAGAAGGTGGCGTATTAATGCAGCCTGTTCGTGAATTGAAAATTAAAGTAAAACCTTCAAATATTCCTGAGTCAATTGAAGTCGATGCTTCCAATGTAGGAATGAATGAATCGATCTCAGTTGCTGAAATAAGAGATACGGTTGCCTATGAAATACTTAATGCAGATGAAGATACGCTTGTTTCTGTTACCCCTCCAGTAGTCGTAAATGATGACACAGCTGGACAAGGCGATACGGAAACCCAAGACATAAAAGCAATCGATGCCTCTGAATCACAAAGCTAACGTGTAAAATGTATGAGTCAACCGCTCATACATTTTTATTTTGGGCAAGGGAATTATAAAAGTGCGTCCTTTTGTGTTTATATCTACAGAGTTAATCGTGTAGTATAAGAAGCCTACTTATAACGTAAATAAACTGAATTAGAATCTTTATAAGTCCTTCCTAAATTCAGGTCTAATTTAATACCAACCTACATTTTTTTATATTTCATAAAATTAAAGGAATTTCCATTTTTATGAAGTAATAAATACATAAGTATCTAGTTTTTTCTCTTTCAATACAGCCTATGTTAAAATATTTACGATTAGTGGAAAAAAGGATGAGTATTCATGAAATTAATAATTGGATTAGGAAATCCAGGGAAACAATATGAACATACACGCCATAATATAGGTTTTGAATGTATTGATGCATTAGCTGAAAAATGGGATGCGCCATTAAACCAAATGAAGTTTAATGGGATGTATGCAACGGTTCACCGACCTGAAGGAAAAGTAATTTTGTTAAAACCTTTAACATATATGAATTTATCGGGGGAATCCGTACGCCCATTAATGGATTACTTTGATATCGACATCGAGGATATCATTGTTATATATGATGATTTGGATTTAGAAACAGGCAAATTACGTTTGCGTCAAAAAGGCAGTGCTGGAGGACATAACGGAATAAAATCGCTGATCCAGCATTTAGGTACACAAGAATTTAACCGAATCCGAGTTGGTATTAGCCGACCACCTGCTGGAATGAAGGTTGCGGATTATGTATTGGCTAAATTTACGAAAGAAGATAATCCAGCAATAGAGCAAGCTATCGAAAAAACAGTTTCTGCAGTTGAAGCATCCTTATCCAAAAAATTTTTAGATGTGATGTCTGAATTTAACGCTATTCAGCATAAATAATTCCTTTACTCAAAATTTGGATGTGAATGGAAATTGTTTAACTCTGTGAAAACCCAAAGAATGTTGAATATAGTAAAGCCTCTTGTGGGTTGCACAGATTAAAAAAGGTGAGTTTTAAAAGTGGGTTCGAAAAAATCTGAACCAAATATGAAAAGCTCATATTTGATTTATGCATAAACAGGCAAAATTAGGTCAATACTTTGAGTATTACAAAGCCATCGCTTACATACTCGAGGAGGAGGACGATTATAATGCCTGTTAAATATCGTTGCCGACACTGTGAAACAGAAATAGGAACATTACCATTTGATGCAGATGATACGATTCGAAAATTGCATTTGTTTGAGGTTGGAGAAGTAGACGATTATATTGAAAAAAATGACCGGGGTGATACAACCGTGCATTGTATTTGTGAGCATTGTGAAGATTCTTTAAGGCAATTTCCGGATTATTATGCACTCAAAAAGTGGTTGCAATAGTGTAATGATTGCATAACTTATTTAAATGATAAACAATCATCAGTCATGTTAAAAACAACAGCTTCAAGCCAATGTGTGAAGGAGTGGGCGACTTAAAGACACAGTCTCCCGCTTTTTCCACTTTATTTTCTATAAAAAATATAGAAAAAAATTCATACAACATAAGACTAACTACATAAATAGAGATTATGGAAGGGGGTTTATGAATGAATGTTATTCATCAACTATTCTCTCAAGATAAACATATAAACACACTCATCAATCAAATTGGTGAAAAAACTTATGATTCCCAGCTTATTACGGGTTTAACCGGAAGTGCCCGACCGGTATTTATTCAAACAATATTTGAGGATTTAAACAAGCCTCTTTATATATTATCGCCCAATCTACTACAAGCTCAAAAATTGGTAGATGATTTGTCTTCTCTTGTAGGAGAAGAGGCTGTTCACTATTACCCGGCAGATGAGTTCATAGCAGCTGACATGACGATAGCCTCACCGGAGCTAAAGGCGGCACGAATTGCTACTTTAGATCATCTAGTAAAAAAAGAGCGAGCTATTTATGTGATCCCGATTGCCGGAATGCGTAAAATTATGACACCTCCACAACAATGGAAAGGGTACTCTCTAAAAGCAACGGTAGGAAAAGACATTGATATTGATGATTGGTTGCTTCACTTAGTGACGATGGGTTACACAAGAAGTCAAATGGTGACAACTCCTGGTGAGTTTGCGTTACGTGGGGGAATTCTCGATATTTACCCACCTTATGCAGAGTCACCTATTCGTATTGAGCTTTTTGATACGGAAATTGATTCCATTCGTACATTCTCAGCTGACGATCAACGCTCCATTGAAAAAATGGAAACTATCGAAATATTACCGGCTACGGAAGTATTATTAACAAAGGAACAGCGATTCCAACTAGCAGAAAGACTTGAGGCATCCCTCAGCAAGAGCTTGAAAAAAATAAAGAAACAAGAAACCCAGGAAATTCTATATCAAAATATTCAACATGATATAGAGCTATTAAACCAGGGGAGTATTCCTGAGCATGTAACAAAATATGGCTCTCTATTATATGACAGTTTGTCCTACTTAGGTGATTATTTTGATGAAAATGGACTCGTCTTATTCGATGAATTGGGCCGAATCCAAGAGGTTATGGATGCGTGGGAGCGAGAAGAAGAGGAATGGTTTATTTCATTGATAGAAGAAGGGAAAATTGTACATGATGTAAAGCCTTCCTTCTCTTTTAAAGAAATCAATTCGATGCTTGAACATCAAAAACTCTACTTTGCCTTATTTGCACGAACGTTTTCTGGGATTCAATTTAAAAAGACAACGAGTATCTCTTGTAAACCAATGCAACAATTCCACGGTCAAATTTCTCTTTTACAAAATGAAATCGAAAGATGGATGCAAGAGAATTTTACGGTCCTCTTTATTGTTGATGGAAAAGAAAGAGTTAAAAAACTCCAAAGTATGCTAGAGGAGTATGGAATTCATAGTTTAATAGGAACTCCAAATGACGCGGGAATCTATATTGTGGATGGCCAACTAGCATCAGGTTTTGAATTGCCTCTACAGAGGATTGCTGTTGTAACGGACGATGAATTATTTAAGCAACAGCCAAAAAGAAAAACACGTCGACCTCAAAAAATGAGCAATGCAGAACGCATTAAAAGTTATACAGAAATTAATCCTGGTGATTATGTTGTTCATATTCATCATGGGATAGGAAAATATATCGGTATTGAAACATTAGAAGTAAACGGTACTCATAAAGATTACCTCCATATCAAATACCGAGCTGATGATAAATTATTTGTACCAGTTGAACAAATTGATTTAATTCAAAAATATGTAGCTTCGGAAGGGAAAGAGCCAAAGCTTCATAAACTTGGTGGGGCAGAATGGAAAAAGGCCAAAGCAAAAGTTTCATCTGCTATTAATGATATAGCGGATGATTTAATCAAACTTTATGCGAAACGTGAAGCGGAAAAAGGTTATGCCTTCAGTCCTGATACTGACGAACAACGTGCCTTTGAAACCGCCTTCCCATATGAAGAGACTGAGGATCAATTGCGTTCGATTATTGAAGTAAAACATGATATGGAACGGGAACGCCCGATGGATCGCCTTGTATGTGGAGATGTTGGCTACGGAAAAACAGAAGTTGCCATCCGTGCAGCCTTTAAGGCAATCATGGATGGAAAACAAGTAGCATTTCTCGTACCAACAACCATCTTAGCCCAACAGCATTTCGAAACGATTCAAGAGCGGTTTGAAGGTTTTCCTATTAATGCGGGCTTATTAAGTCGCTTCCGTACAAAGAAACAACAAACTGAAACCATTAAGGGATTAAAAGAAGGAACTGTTGATATTGTCGTAGGGACACACCGAATTTTATCAAAGGATCTAGTGTTCCGCGATTTAGGCTTATTGATTGTTGACGAAGAACAGCGATTTGGTGTGACTCACAAAGAAAAAATTAAACAATTAAAAACAAATGTAGATGTTTTAACTCTAACCGCTACGCCAATTCCTCGTACATTACATATGTCGATGGTTGGGGTTAGGGATTTATCAGTTATCGAAACACCACCACAAAACCGATTCCCGGTACAAACTTATGTAATGGAGTATAATGGAGCACTAGTACGTGAAGCGATTGAAAGAGAAATGGCCCGTGGTGGACAAACGTTTTATCTCTATAATCGGGTAGAGGACATGACAAGAAAAGTAGAGGAAATTCAAATGCTTGTCCCGGACGCACGTGTTGGCTATGCCCATGGGAAAATGACCGAATCTCAACTAGAATCGATCATCTTAAACTTTTTAGATGGCGAATACGATGTCCTTGTTACTACAACCATCATCGAAACGGGTGTAGATATTCCAAATGTGAATACATTAATTGTTCATGATGCGGATCGCATGGGATTATCACAGCTTTATCAGCTACGCGGTCGTGTAGGTCGTTCAAACCGTGTTGCATACGCTTATTTCATGTATCAAAGAGATAAAGTATTAACAGACGTGGCAGAGCAACGACTGCAAACAATCAAAGAGTTTACAGAGCTCGGCTCAGGATTCAAAATCGCCATGCGAGATTTATCGATTCGTGGCGCAGGTAACCTATTAGGAGCGCAGCAGCATGGCTTTATCGACTCTGTTGGGTTTGATCTATACTCACAAATGCTTGAGGAAGCTATTGAAGAGCGACGAACGGGTGTTGTGAAAGAGGAAAAACCGGATGTTGAGATTATTCTTCAAACAGATGCCTATATACCAGATGCCTATATACCAGATGGCTATCAAAAAATTCAAATGTATAAGCGCATTAAATCCATGGACCGTGTGGAAGACTTTGATGAAATTTGGGACGAATTAGTGGACCGTTTTGGTGACGTACCAGTTGAAACAGAAAAGCTGTTACGTATTGCCCGAGTTAAAGTATGGGCACTTGAAGCCGGTATCACTGCGATAAAAGAAAAGCAAAAAGTAATCTCCCTCTACTTATCTGAAGAGGGGACTGCCAAAGTGGATGGAAGTATAGTCGTATCGGAGTCCATGAAATTTGAGCGTGCAGTTGGATTTGTGATGGATGGAGCAAAACTGACGCTAACAATTGATGAGAAAAAATGTGGCAAGGTTCCACCTTTTGAAGTATTAGAACAGTTGGTTGAAATTGTTGCTAAAGCTAAAAAACAGTAAGTTTTTTGCTATATAAGGAATATAAGTATCGAGTGAATATTAATTTAATGATTTAGGATTTGTTGCCCGACTTTAGAATTTAAACCTCTTCATACACTTTCTGCATACATTGACCAATTCTTAACCATACTATCAATGTGAATGAAAAATTGATTCTGAAAGAGAGGCAGCAAAGATGAAAGCAACAGGAATTGTTCGTCGTATCGATGACTTAGGTCGCGTTGTTATTCCAAAGGAAATCCGTAGAACGATGCGTATTCGTGAAGGAGATCCATTGGAAATTTATACGGACCGTGAAGGTGAAGTTATCTTAAAAAAATATTCACCTATAAATGACTTAAGCGAATTTGCAAAAGAGTATGTTGAATCACTTTATGAAACTGTCGGTACACCTGCTTTAATAAGTGACCGAGATGAAATGATTGCTATTGCTGGTTTAACAAAGAAGGAATATGCAAATCGACGATTATCAGTATTTGCTGAAGATTTCATGAAGCAACGCTCTGTCATGTTGGAAAAAAATGAGACGACAATTGAACTTGTTCCAGGACAGTTTGAACAAGTGAAATCTTACTGTGTAGCACCAATAGTTACAAATGGTGATGCGATTGGAGCAGTATATTTAATCTCAAAAGTTCACGTCATAAGTGAAGTTGAATCAAAAGCGGCTGAAACAGCGGCGAACTTCTTAGCAAAACAAATGGAAAACTAATCTTTTATTAAAACGTCTCTCATTCCAATGGAGACGTTTTTTCTATGTGCTCAAAATGATTTACAGAATTCATACATAGTAAACTTCTTATTTGGAAGTCGAGCGCCTCTTTATTTCGTGATATACTATTGGCATTGTTGTGGAGGATAGGATGAAAATGGCAGATAATTTTGGAATGAAGGAGTATATGAAAGGTGCACTGCTTTTAACGGTAGCAGCTTTAATTGTTAAAGTATTAAGTGCAGTTTATCGAGTACCCTTTCAAAATTTAGTAGGAGATCAAGGGTTTTATATATATCAGCAAGTATATCCGTTTATTTCATTGTTTGTTGTATGGACATCAGGTGGTTTTGCAGTAGCAATTTCCAAAATGTTGGCAGATTCCCAAACGTTTACGGAGCCAGAGGAAAGAAAAAATTTAATAAGAAGAACTATTTTTCAGTATTTAACGGTTTTATCTGTAATTTTCTTCTGCATATTATTTTTTGGAGCAAATTTTCTTTCCAGAATAATGGGGGATAATCAGTTAGCACCGCTTCTTCGTACCGGTGCATTTGTAACGTTGTGTATGCCAATATTGGCAATAATGAAAGGGAGCTTCCAGGCAAAAGCTGAAATGACACCAGTCGCCTATGCACAAGTGATTGAACAGTTGGTTCGAGTGGGTATTATCTTATTAGGTGCAACCTTTATTATGACAACGTCGAAGTCATTATATGCAGCAGGAAATGCAGCAGTTTTTGGTACTGTTATTGGGGAAATTGCTGGCGTAATTTTACTACTGTATTTCTCAAAAAAGATAAAGTTAATACCTGGAAAATTCAAAGGGAAAGAGCGTAAATGGCCAATTGTTAAAGAAGTAACGATTTTAAGTCTAAGCGTTAGTATGAGTAGCCTACTATTATTATGCTTTCAATTAATTGACTCGTTTACTGTATTTTCAATTCTATTGGATAATGGCATGGCAGAAATAGAAGCAATGAAAATGAAAGGGATCTATGATCGAGGTCAGCCTTTAGTACAGCTAGGCGTAATAATTGCTTCTTCACTTTCCCTAGCCATTGTCCCTTTAGTAGCGTACCAAACAAAGAAAAAAGATGGACGAGGGGCAGCTCCGTTCATTCAATTAACCTATCGGGTTTCACTTCTTTTAGGTGTTGCAGCATCGATTGGCCTAGTAATCGTTATGCCTTACGTAAATGAAATGCTTTTTAAAACAAATAGCCTTTCAATCGTCTTAATGATCTATGTGTTACAAATTATTCCTTTATCTATCATATTAACTTTTACTGCTATACTTCAAGGTATGAATAAGTTAAGGATTCCGGCATTCATTCTATTAGGTGGCATTGCTTTAAAGTGGATCTGTAATCTAGTGTTGATTCCTAATTTAGATGTTTTAGGAGCTGCTATCGCAAGTAATGTGGGTTTATTTATTTGTGCAGGATTACTAATGGTCTATTTAAAACAATTGTTGAGGATTAAACTAGCAAAACGAGATTTCTACATAAAGCTTGGCTTTGCCAGTGGAAGTATGATTTTATCAGTAATTGTCATAAACACCCTTTTACAAATTGCACTCGGTTCGCTATCGGGGAGGCTTTTAGCAGTTATTATTGGTGGATGCTTGATAGTAACGGGAGCTTTTGTTTATTTAACAATCGTTGCCAAATCAAGACTACTGGCAGAAAAAGAATGGTTTTTAGTCCCTTTTGGCCGAAGAATGGCGGCTTATCAGCTATTACTAAATAAAAAGAAGTAGGTGAACATATGCACAAGTTAACAGTTATCGGCCTCGGTGCAGCAGAACTAAGTCAGCTGCAAATTGGCGTCTATAAAAATTTAAAATCAGCGCGGAAAATTTATGTTCGAACAATGGATCATCCTGTCATCAGTGAATTGAAGGAAGAAGGTATCGTATTTGAGAGTTTCGATACTGTTTACGAAAAACATCGTTCATTCCAACCGGTTTACGAAGAAATTACAGCAAAGCTAATAGAAATTACGCAGACAGAACCTGTCATGTATGCTGTTCCAGGACATCCGTTAGTAGCTGAGCAAACGGTACAGCTCTTAATTAAGGCGGAAAAAGAAGGTAAAATTGATCTGACGATTGAGGGAGGGCAAAGCTTTTTAGACCCAATTTTCGGTGCCCTTAAAATTGACCCTATAGAAGGCTTCCAATTGTTGGATGGTACCAGTTTTTCAATTCATCATGTCAATATGCGCGGACACTTGCTAATTGCCCAAGTTTATGATGCTTTTAGTGCGTCAGAGGTAAAGCTGTCATTAATGGAAAAATATCGAGATGATTATCCAGTTACGATTGTAACGGCTGCAGGTTCGTCATTAGAGAGCTTAACGACCGTTCCTTTGTATGAGCTTGACCAATCGATGGAGATAAATAATTTAACGACAATCTATGTACCGCCAGTGGAAAGTGACTTAGAAGCCCTGCGTGATTGGTCGACCTTTAGACAAATTATCGCAACTTTACGTGGACCAAATGGTTGCCCATGGGATCAAAAGCAGACCCATGAAAGCTTAAAGAAATATTTGCTTGAAGAGGCACATGAATTTTTAGCAGCCATCGATGCAGAAGATGATTTCGGCATGGTAGAGGAACTAGGAGATGTGTTGCTGCAAGTCTTCCTACATGCACAAATAGGCGAAGATAATGGCTACTTCAACTTAGAAGAAGTTTTAGCATCAGTTAGTGAGAAAATGATTCGCAGGCATCCACATGTGTTTGGAGATGTGGCAGTTCAGGATGCAGAGGAAGTGGTTGCGAATTGGGATGCTATAAAGAAACAAGAAAAAGGGGAACAAACCGGCTCGCTACTAAAAGAAGAGTACCGAGCAACTTCGTCTCTTCAGACCTCTTTTAACTATCAAAAGAAGGCCGCTTCGGTGGGCTTTGATTGGCCAAACGAGGAAGGGGCATGGGAGAAGTTTCTAGAGGAATGGACGGAGTTTAAAGAGGAAGTTACAAAAGGCACTTCGACAAGTCGCTTAGATGAATTTGGCGATGTTTTATTTACTCTTGTCAATATCGCTCGATTCTATAAAATCTCTCCAGAAGAAGCAATGATTCATGCCAACGAAAAATTTGCACGCAGATTTAACTTTGTAGAACAAAAGGTTAAGGAAAGTGGTCTAAGCTTTCGTGACTTTACGTTGGAGCAATTAGATGCATTTTGGAATGAAGCAAAAGTTTTAGAAAAAAAGGAGAACTAGAGAATGCGAATAGATAAATTTTTAAAAGTCTCAAGATTAATTAAAAGACGTACGCTTGCGAAGGAAGTAGCTGATCAGGGAAGAATTACGATTAACGGCAAAGTAGCGAAAGCTGGATCGGCTGTAAAAGTAGGTGACGAGCTAGCTATCCGTTTCGGACAGAAGGTTGTAACGGCACGAGTAGAAGATTTACGAGAAAATGTACGTAAAGAAGAAGCAATGAAAATGTTTACGATTCTAAAAGAAGAAAAGCTTGATAAAATAGAACCTCAATTTATCGATGATGAAGAATAGAGAATAGAACTTAGTATCGAAAATAAATTATGAGAATAAAAAATATTAAATTTCTAGAGCATGACAACAAAATAGTTGTCATGCTTCTTTTAGTTTCTGCATAAAGTGAACAGAACAAACACAAACAAGCGAAGGAGGAACGATATGACGCTACATCAAGAAAGCAATCGTTACACTATGACATCTGGTGACCATCTTGTGACTGTGCGCAATCGAAAAAGAATGGACATGACTTCTGTAAAGGAAATTGAGCGTTTCGATCAAGAAGAGTTTTATATCCGAACAGCTCAAGGTCACTTACTAATCCGCGGTGAGGAATTACGTATTGTTCATTTAGACGTCGATAAAGGGTTATTGACATTGGAAGGAAATGTGAAACTAGTACAATATGATGATGAAGATAGTGGGTTATCAAAAGGCTTCCTCCATAAATTATTTGGATGACCATAAATGAACAGGTTGTAAGTATATTGATCATGGCGCTTAGTGGTTTACTAATTGGTGCAATTATTGATTGTACTAGGTTTTCCCTAAGTGCTTTAAGTCAAAAGTCAATCTTAAAAAGAATGGGATATGGAGTAGAGCTTATTGTTTGGGCACTTTTAGGTGCCCTAACATTTTATATTTTATTTACTATTAAGGGTGGAGAATGGCGTTTAGTTGATCCATTAGCTCAAATTTTAGGAATCTTTTTATATGAATCTGTGTTTCAGCCTTATTTCCGTTTTGTTGGACGAGTATTTATTTTCCTTATAATTAAGCCTATTATCGCAATTATTAAGTTCATAAAATATATCATTGTTAGTACTATAAGACTGATAATGCGTATTATTTTGATAATATCACTCCCTTTCCGCAAAATATATACCAGATTCCTCAAAAAACATATTCAGAGATTTTCTAAAAAATATAGAAGGACTTTCTTTAAAAAACGTTGAAATAGAAGTATAATAGAATGTACAGACTTTTGGAGGTGACGGATATGGTAAAGCGTCAAAAACGACAATTTAATAACGTTCGAGCGCTTGAAAATGACTATGTCCGATCAACTGAAACACACGCAAAATATTCAAAGAAACAAAAAGTGCGAATTCGTAGAAGGTTGCTTGTTTTCGGATTACTAGCTTCGGTTATTCTTGTTCTTTTAGTAAGCACGACTATTTCTCAAAATAAGCGGCTTGCAGAAAAACAAGAGCTAAAAGAAGACGTAGTGACTAAACTGGACGAAGTAAAAGAACAACAAGATATGCTAAGCTTGCAAATAGCTAAACTTGAAGATGATGAATACATTGCAAAGTTAGCGCGTAAAGAATATTTTTTATCAGACAATGGAGAAATTATTTTCACGATACCTGACGAAGAAGAAAAAGATGAAAAGTCCGATAAAAATTCCAATTAATAACATCTGATAGCGGTGAAAAGTCGCTTATTTTCAATTCAAAAAGTGGTTTTCGAGTGATAGAAAAAGAGTTGTCTTGTTGACACTCTTTTTTTGTTGGCTATAATAAAATATAAACGTGAATCAATTTTGCACGTTACACTAAATTTGACTACTGGCTTTTATAGCCGCTTAAATTTTAAGGAGGAGCATTTTTTTTATGTCAATTGAAGTAGGCAGCAAAGTACAAGGTAAAGTAACAGGAATCACAAATTTTGGAGCATTCGTTGAGCTGCCAGATGGCAAAACGGGCCTAGTTCACATTAGTGAAGTTGCAGACAACTATGTTAAAGACATCAACGAGCATCTTAAAGTTGGAGATGTTGTTGAAGTAAAGGTGATGAATGTTGAAGCGGATGGTAAAATCGGTTTATCAATCCGTAAAGCAAAGCCTCAACCAGAAAGAACTGAACGTCCTGAACGTCCTCATCGTCCACGTCGTGATAACAATCGTTCTAATGATCGAAATGGTCCAACAAAAGAAAACTTTGAGCAAAAAATGGCACGATTCCTAAAAGATAGTGACGAACGTCTTGCAACTTTAAAACGTGCAACTGAGTCAAAACGCGGTGGCCGTGGAGCTAGAAGAGGGTAGTTTGCTGTCTGTTTTAAAGCGTAGAAAAAGTGTTATATAGATAAAAGACTGTTTGTAGGGGAGAACCTACAAACAGTCTTTTTTGGTTTATTATCAAAGTGTATTGGGGTTAATTTGATTGAATCTATAATAGGATAATCAACACTTTCATAGCCTCTAACGTTTTGTGAAGTAAAAGTTACTTCCTTTTATTTACCTTTTTCGCTTAACAGCAGCCTGGTAACACCGAAAATGCCTATTCCACAAAGGATTAGGCCGCCAATTAGCATAATCAGCTGCCAAATTGCAGGGATTGTTAAAATGATACCTAATACGACTAAAATCGAGCCCGTCGAACATAAAAGAGCAAGTAAACTAAAGCTGTTTAACATGACAAATTGCCTCCGAATTTCAACTACATAAATTTATATTTCCAGTTTATCCTTCAAAACCCTATAAATAAAGTAGTCTATCTTCACCTTTTTCAAATATCCGACAAGTATTTTGGGTTGTTGTCTTATCGAAATTTAAGTCGAACGATTTTAACTCTATGATTTCACTACTAGACAAATTTTACGGAATCTCTTTTATATAATAGTCGCTAACACAATCTATCAAAGGAGATGTAAAAAATGGCAAATATTGAAATGATCAATGAAAAGTCATCAGGTCTATCTTTCTTTAAGAGCTTTTCTCTCAAGAAATCAAGTTTCCTGATACACATTTTCTTTTTATTGTTGGCATTGTTTCTATCAAGAGCAGTAATGTTTGAAGCGGCCGTTCCGTTTTTATTACCTCTTTGGGCAATTGTCAAACAGAGATACGAAAATGAGAAATGGGCAGTACTCGTAGGGGGCTTAATAGGAGCGTTATCTTTAAGTTTAGGGCAGGCATTTATTTTAGGTTTACAGCTTGTATTATATGACCTCATTACCCGTTTTAGATTTTGGAAACTACCAATGGGTATATCAGTGAGTTTAGCCATCTTTTTTGGACAATTTATATGGCAGGGGATTCACTATTTAGATATACCGCCATTAATTGTACAACTATATATTTACTATGAAGTAATACTTGCATTTTTAATGACGATTTTTGTGAATCTTTTTTTGGTTCAGCCTCACCGATTCTGGGCAGCCGGGTGGAGTTATGAGCGGGTAGGGGCAGGACTTGTCATTTTAGCAATGGTGTTAACCGGTGTTCAATCTGTAGTGGTTTCCTCGTTTGGTTTATATCCGTTCTTACTGCATTTAGCAATTTGTATTGCGGCAATAACAGGAGGAGTCCCTATTGCTGCTATGGTCGCGACCATTGTAGGTGCCTTGGTTGGAATTGCGAAGTTGTCCTTTACTGGGATGATTTCAGTATATGCCATGACAGGTGTAGTAGCAGGACTATTTAGTAAAGTGGGACGTTTTGGTGTTGTGATCGGTAGTGTTGTTCCAAGTGTCTTTTTCTTCTTTTACGATGCAACCCTTCCCTTAGATACTGTGTATTTTGTGTCAATTGCTATTGCGGGAATCGTTTTCTTTGCATTACCGAAAAGTATGTTTACATTCCTTTATGATGTAATCCATCCTAAACGAGATGAAGTTTTACTTCAACGGCAACAATGGTTGACAGAACATACAACAGAAAAGCTGGAGTCCTTTCAAAATTTTGTTGTGTTTATGAAAGAGTTAGTATTTGACCGTTTTACATCGACAGAAACAGTAAATGAAACTAGAAAGGTGGAACCATGTGCAACTTGTCTAAGTTGTTTTCGATATGATAGCTGTTGGGGTGCAAAAAATATCATGGAACCCATTATCGAGGATTGGTTTGTAGCGAGGGCGGGCATTAAGGAATCTGAACAAATCAGAGCGGAAAAACGTATTAAGGCACAATGCGTTAAATCAACAAGGCTGCTGGAAGAATTAGACCATCAACTTTATACCGACAAAATGAATGGTCAATTCTATCATGGTAAAAAAATGATTGCGCTGCAACTTCGAGATTTAAGTAATCATTTAAATAAACTTATGGAAGATATGAGAGATGAAACACTCTCTTTCAAAACAATAGAGGAAGAATTAGAGCAGCAATTTAAACGAGCACAAGTGCAATGTTTTCAAATTGACGTGTTAAATAATACAGTCGGAGAAAGAGTTGTTATTTGTTCATTTGCTCAAAAGAATAGGAGCCATGAGGATCAATATATGCTTTGTGAACGAATAGTTCTACCTATATTGTATGATGTCTTTTCAGAACCATTTCAAGTGGAGAAAATCTCTGACCAAAAAAATCCTTTTGCACATGTGCAAATACGCTTTCGCTCAGCAGTTCGCTATGAAATAGAGTATGATATATATAGTAGGGCGAAAAATTCGGCATGGGTTTCAGGAGATACACACGCCATTTTCCATATCCATCCGGGACTTGTGGCTGTGATGCTATCAGATGGTATGGGACAAAGCAGGGAAGCGCAGCGGGAAAGTCGTCGTTTAGTACGTTTAATGAGAGAGTGTTTAAGCTATAATATGAATCCAGAAACAGCGATGCACACTTTACACTATGTTATGTCTCTTAATCGGGAAGTAGACATGTATGCAACAATTGATTTTGCCTTAGTTGATTTGCAAAAAGGTTCACTTTGGTCATGGAAGGCAGGAAGTATGTCCACTTATATATTGCGTGGAGAGAGATTGCTAAAAGTAGATGGGGCAGCAGCTCCTGTCGGGTTCATGCCAGTATTTTCAATCGAGACAGAAAAAGTTAATTTGCTAGCAGATGATTTCGTTGTTATGGTTTCCGATGGTGTCTTTTCTAGTGAATTTGATTGGGAAGAACAAGAGAAATATCTAGTGAAGTTATTAAAGGCCCGCATACAGAATGATATGCCAATTGAAGTGATCTTGTATGATGTTATGGAGCAGTTTGGAGAAGTCTATCCAGTGGATGATGATTGTACAGTCATTATGTTTTCAGTCAATCATGTTGTTCCGAAATGGGCTGTATTTAGTCCTTTAAGTAAGGGAATTTCATAAATGATGAGTAATTATTGATTTACGCTGAGGTGAGAAGATGTGTCATTTGAATTAAAAATACAAAAATATATTTACGAACAACAACTAGTAGAAAAAGGCGACCGTCTTCTCATTGCTTGTTCTGGTGGAATGGATTCTATGGGTTTAGTCCACTTTTTTAAGAAGTTCCAACATATTTTTGAAATTAGATTATTTGTTGCTCATGTAGACCATATGCTAAGAGGAGAGACATCTCTAGAAGACCGAAGATTTGTCGAACAGTATTGTCATCATCACAATATCCCTGTTTTTAGTACCTCAATTCCTATCCCTCAATTACTTCGAGAAGAAGGAGGAAACTCACAAGCACTTTGCCGAAGAGAGCGCTACGCATATTTTGAAGAGATGATGGAAAAATACGATATTGATAAGCTGGTAACCGCTCATCATGCGGACGATCAACTGGAGTCAATTCTAATGGCCTTAACCAAGGCGGGTACCATTAGTGGTATGAAGGGTATATATGCGAAAAGAAAGTTCTCGAATGGTACAATTATTCGACCATTTTTAACGGTTACAAAAGTGGAGATAAGGGAATATCTAGAAGAGAATGAAGGTTCGTTTCGAGAAGATGCCAGTAATTTAAAAGATGATTACACACGCAATCGTTTTCGTCACCATGTCGTACCCTTATTAAAGAGCGAAAATAGGAATATTTCTTCACATGCAGTCCAATTTGCAGAACAATTGCAGCAGGATGATGATTTATTAAAAACTATGGCATTAGAGCGTTTTCCCCACATTGTCATAAAAAATGGAAAACAGTCATATACACTTAAAATTCCCTTATTTCAAAAAGAACCAGTTGCTTTACAAAGAAGAATCATTTTAATACTATTAAACTATCTTTACAATAGTTATAAATTTATCCAAAGTCATACACTTATTTCCTCAATTTTAAATTTGTGCGGAACCATCCATGGAAGTGCAAGTCTTCATTTACCAGAAAAGTTCATTGCAAAGCGAAATTATGATGAAGTAAAGTTTGAAAAATTAACAGATTCAGGATATGAAAATCTTCCTCAACAAACGCTGTTGGTGGAAGAGTGGACGCAACTGCAAAATGGCATTCGATTATACATAGGAGAAGCCTCTAATGTTGTACACACTTTTGGACAGGAGTTAGGTAAATATTATTTTAATTCGAATATGGTTACTATGCCAATTTCAATAAGAACTAGGGCAAGTGGGGATCGGATATTATTAAAAGGAATGGAAAATCCGAAAAGACTGTCCAGATTATTTATTGATGAAAAGGTTCCGTTAGATGAACGAGAGCGTTGGCCGATTGTTGTTGATGCCAAAGATCAAGTGTTAGCAGTTATAGGTTTACGTGTAAATAAATCACTATCCACTATTAAACAGGCCAATGATGACAAGGTTCTCATAATCGCAAGGGAAAATAGTAACGATTTATGAATAAAATAAGCTATTATAAATAGTAATGATATATTTTTAAACAGCGCGAATTTTATGCGTTATGCTCAGGATTTATATTTTTCACATAAAGTAAGTTAAAAACGATTAAATTTCTAATCAATTGAACACATTTTTAAAGGGTATTTACATTAATTTTATTATTGTTTTAGGTGTTTGAAAATTCAAGGAGGAACCACCATGATTCAAAATGACATTGAAAAAATTTTATTAACAGAAGAACAAATCCAAGAAAGAATAGCTGAACTCGGAGCTCAACTAACAGAAGAGTACAAAGATCAGTTCCCACTTGCAATAGGTGTTTTAAAAGGTGCTATACCTTTTATGACAGATTTAATGAAGCGTTTTGAATCATACATTGAAATCGACTTTATGGATGTATCTAGCTATGGAAATGCCACGGTATCATCAGGGGAAGTAAAAATTTTAAAAGACTTAAATACAAGTGTAGAAGGTCGCGATGTTATCATTATCGAAGACATTATCGACAGTGGTTTAACATTAAGCTATCTAGTAGATTTATTTAAATATCGTAAAGCAAAAACAATTAAAATTGTCACACTTTTAGATAAGCCATCTGGCCGTAAAGTTGACCTGAAAGCAGATGTTGTTGGTTTTGAAGTACCAGATGGATTTGTAGTTGGATATGGATTAGATTACGCAGAAAAATATCGTAACCTGCCATACATCGGTATCTTAAAAAGAGAAGTTTATTCCTTCTAAAATTTTAATTTTTGTATAATTTTCAACAAAAATTGTAAATTGCGAATTTTACCGGTGCTTTTCGTTGTATGAAAAAATAATGGTATGTTAAGATTTTACTTATAGTTTTTCTGTTATGTTGTGAGGAGGCTGGGGATGAATCGAATATTTCGATACACCATATTTTACTTATTAATTTTTCTCGTGATAATCGGTATTTTTGGAACTTTCAATGGAGGAAATACACCTTCAGAAGAGTTAACGTATCACGAGTTTTTAGAGGCATTAGATACAGGTACAATTGAAAAGGCGAATATTCAACCTGACGCAGGTGTACTTGTAGTAGAAGGGGAGTTAAAGGGAGCTAAAGAAGGGCAAACCTTTATTGTTAATCTCCCACAGGATAACCAAGCTTTAATGACAAAGATTAATGAAACAGCGGCAAATAATCCGAATATTAATTGGCTAAAAGCCCCAGAAACTAGCGGGTGGGTTCAATTCTTTACCGGTATTATCCCGTTCATCATTATTATCATTTTATTCTTCTTCCTATTGAGTCAATCTCAAGGTGGCGGTAATAAAGTGATGAACTTCGGAAAAAGTAAAGCGAAGTTATACGACACTGAAAAGAAAAAAGTACGATTTAATGATGTTGCTGGTGCAGATGAAGAAAAAGCTGAACTAGTTGAGGTAGTAGACTTCTTAAAAGATCATCGTAAATTTACTGAAATGGGTGCACGTATACCAAAAGGTATTTTACTAGTAGGTCCTCCTGGGACAGGTAAGACATTACTTGCTCGTGCGGTTGCTGGAGAGGCTGGCGTACCATTCTTCTCGATTTCAGGTTCTGACTTCGTAGAAATGTTCGTCGGTGTTGGTGCAAGCCGTGTTCGTGACTTATTCGAAAATGCAAAGAAAAATGCACCATGTATCATCTTTATCGATGAAATTGATGCAGTTGGTCGTCAACGTGGAGCAGGACTTGGTGGCGGTCACGATGAGCGTGAACAAACGCTAAACCAATTGCTTGTAGAAATGGATGGGTTCGGCGTAAATGAAGGTATTATCATTATCGCTGCGACTAACCGACCAGATATTTTAGACCCAGCGTTACTTCGTCCAGGACGTTTTGACCGTCAAATTACTGTTGGTCGTCCAGACGTTAAAGGCCGTGAGCAAATCTTAAAAGTACACGCACGTAACAAACCATTACGTGAAGATGTAGATCTTAAAGCGATTGCTCAACGTACACCGGGCTTCTCGGGTGCCGATTTAGAAAACTTGCTAAACGAAGCGGCACTTGTTGCTACTCGTCGTAGTAAGAAGAAAATCGATATGATGGATATTGATGAAGCAACTGATCGTGTTATTGCAGGTCCAGCAAAATCAAGTCGTGTTATATCTGAAAAAGAACGTAATATTGTTGCCTTCCATGAAGCTGGTCACGTTGTTGTTGGTTTAACTTTAGACCAGGCTGAAAAAGTGCATAAAGTGACAATTGTTCCTCGTGGTCAAGCGGGAGGTTATGCAGTAATGCTTCCTAAAGAGGATCGTTACTTCATGACTAAACCAGAGTTATTAGACAAAATTGCCGGGCTATTAGGAGGTCGTGTTGCCGAGGACATCACATTCGGTGAAGTATCAACAGGCGCACATAATGACTTCCAACGTGCTACTGGTATTGCTCGTTCGATGGTTACAGAATATGGGATGAGTGATAAGTTAGGACCAATGCAATTCGGTTCTTCACAAGGTGGTAACGTGTTCTTAGGCCGTGACTTTAACTCGGAACAAAACTATTCTGACTCGATTGCATATGAAATCGACAAAGAAATGCAATCCATTATCGTGGATCAGTATGAACGTACAAAACAAATCCTAACGGAAAAACGTGATTTATTAACATTAATCGCTAAAACATTACTTGATGTAGAAACTTTAGATGCTGCACAAATTGAGCATTTAAGAGATCACGGGACCCTTCCAGAGCGTAAAGATTATTCAAAGGTTGAAGAAAATGCATCAGTTGAATTATCTAAGCCAAGCTCGGATAACCTTGAATCAAAAGATTTAGCAGTTGAAACTGCAGGTAATACGTCGTTGGAAAAAGAAATTGTAGGTCAAACACCCGACCCGGCGGTAACGAATTTACCAAAAGAAAATGATTCAACTCAATCAACTGACGGTGTCAAAGAAGATCGAGAAAAATAATCATTTCATAAAGTGGTAGGATTCAAACAAAAGAATTAAATGATTTTGGACTGAATGAGTATGCTAAGGCAATGCTCATTCAGTTTTTTATTTTTAGATTGTTTGATGAAAGAGTCGAAGAAAGTATTTTTCCATTCACAATCTCTTTGTTTTGACTCTGAGACGAGCAAATACTTAATTGTAAATTGAGGAAGTGATTGAAAGTAGTTGGTATAATTGTTATGACTGTGTATATGTACCAATAATATGATATTATTTTTTAAAATTGGACTAAAAATTAGGTGTGATTAGATGATCCTTGTACTGAATGCAGGCAATTCGAATATTGCCTTGGGAATATATGAGCAGGATAAATTAAAGCATCATTGGCGAATGGAAACAAATCGTCATAAAACAGAAGATGAATATGCCATGCATGTGAAATCGTTTTTTTCGCATGTTCAAATTTCTTTTAATGATATAAAAGGAATTATCATATCGTCAGTTGTTCCGCCAATCATGTATGTATTAGAAGAAATGTGCCGAAAATATTTTCATATTAAGCCGTTAATAGTGGGTCCGGGAGTCAAAAATGGGTTAAACATTAAATATGAAAATCCGCGAGAAGTAGGAGCTGATCGAATAGTAAATGCTGTTGCGGCTCTTGAAGAGTACGGGGGTAAAAACCCGTTGATTGTTATCGATTTTGGAACTGCTATAACATATTGCTTTATAAATGAAAAAGGTGACTATCTCGGTGGCGCGATTGCTCCTGGAGTTGCTATATCCACAGAGGCACTGTACTCACGAGCTTCAAAATTACCCCGTAT
Source organism: Lysinibacillus sp. SGAir0095 (assembly GCF_005491425.1). Taxonomy (NCBI): domain Bacteria; kingdom Bacillati; phylum Bacillota; class Bacilli; order Caryophanales; family Bacillaceae; genus Lysinibacillus; species Lysinibacillus sp. SGAir0095. The sequence goes on from NZ_CP028083.1 coordinate 113,707, forward strand.
TGAAATAACGCGACCTACCAATGTTATTGGTAAAAATACAGTTTCAGCAATGCAGGCCGGTGTCATATTTGGTTTTGTCGGTCAAGTTGAAGGGATTGTTAGTCGAATGAAAGAAAATAGCAAAGTAGAACCACTCGTAGTAGCAACGGGAAGTTTGGCAAAGCTAATAGCGAATGAAACGACAATGATTGATATTGTGGATGAATTATTAACGTTAAAGGGCTTACATGTCATTTATAAAAGAAACCAATAAGAAATGAGGAATAGCTTCATGAGTGATTACCTAATTAGAGCATTAGGATTTAATGGGAATGTGCGTGCATTTGCAGCAAGAACGACAGAGACGGTTGGAGAAGCGCAGAAGAGGCATAATACATGGCCAACTGCAACGGCTGCAATAGGTCGTTCAATGACTGCAACTGTCATGATGGGTGCGATGTTAAAAGGTGAAGATAAACTAACGGTGAAGATTGAAGGAAACGGTCCAATTGGTCCAATGGTGATCGATGCCAACGCAAAAGGAGAAGTTCGTGGTTTTGTCACAAATCCACAAGTTCATTTTGACTTAAATGATGTCGGGAAACTTGATGTCCGTCGTGCAGTTGGAACAGAAGGTGCGCTTACAGTTGTAAAGGACTTAGGTCTACGTGATATGTTCACAGGACAAACACCTATCGTTTCTGGCGAGATTGCAGAAGACTTCACCTATTATTTTGCTGTATCTGAACAAGTTCCTTCTTCTGTAGGACTGGGAGTACTTGTTAATCCGGATAATAGTGTATTAGCAGCAGGTGGCTTTATCATTCAATTACTGCCTGGATGCGATGAAGAAACGATATCTGAAATCGAAAAACATTTACAAAATATCGAACCTGTTTCAAAAATGATTGAAAAAGGTTTAACTCCAGAACAAATTTTAGAGGTAGTGTTAGGTGAAAATAATGTTCAGGTACTTAGTAAGTCTCCAGTAGAATTTAAATGTCAATGTTCTAAAGAGCGTTTTGGTGCAGCGATTATGAGTTTGGGTGCTCAGGAAATTCAAGAAATGATCGACGAGGATGGAGGAGCAGAAGCGGAGTGCCATTTCTGCTTAGAAAAATATCAATTCGATCAACAGGATCTTGAAGGATTTATCAATGAAATCAAAGCACAGTAATTACGCAAATCAAGCTGTAAGCCAAACGCCTTCTACGCAACGGAGACTTAAAACAAAACCAACTTTAACATTATTAGCGATCTTATTTATAGGGAATATTCTATGGTTCATTCTTTGGATCTGGCCAGAAGGTAAACAACAGGATGGTGGCGACGAAATTGTCGCTACCATTGATGAATCGAAGATAACGCGCCAGGACTGGATGGCTGCCATGGAAAGTAGATACGGGAAAGAGACGCTACAAACCTTAGTGAATGAAGCCGTTATGGAAAAAGCGGCAAAAGAGTATGATATTAAGGTCTCGGATGAAGAGATTGATTTAGAGATAGCCCTCATGCGATCTGCACAGGATAAGACCGATACGACCATTCAAGAATTAACAGATGAGCAGCTGCATCAAAAAGTACGAGCACAGCTCATTCTTGAAAAGGTACTGACAAAAGACGTTGTAACTGATGAAGAGCAAGTAGCAGATTACTACGAAGACAACCAATCGCTTTATAACATCCCAACTACATATAGAACAAGCATCATAATAGTAGAGTCAGAGAAGGATGCAACAAGTGTTCAAAAAGAACTTGAAGAAGGTTCGGACTTTTCTGTTCTAGCACGTGAACGATCACTTGACACAACTTCAGCAAGTTTAGGCGGAGATATTGGATTTATTACAAAATCTCAGAAAAACATAGACACAAGTATTCCACAAGCTGTCCAGGATTTAAGCACCGGTGATATAAGTGAACCATTTGTTATGAACGATGGACGTTACGGTATCGTCTATGTGAACGAAGTTAACGATGGTAAGTCGTTTACATATGAAGAGGTAAAAGGGCATGTTGAGCGAGTTTTATCTTTAGAACAATTGCCAACTTCCGTTACTCCGGAGGCATTTTGGAAAGAATTTAATGCGACTTGGTTCTATGGGGAGTCTTAAATGAATTTGGTAAAATATTCTTAATATTTAATTCATTTTTATTGACATAAAGTATCACAAATTGGTAATATACTAAATAGATAAAACCTATTAATATAGTAGGTATTGAGGAGAGGGATGACGATAATGGGTAAATTAGCAAATTCAGTTGCGGAGTTAGTGGGGCAAACACCAATCGTAAAATTAAATCATGCAACAGGGGAAAACGAAGGAAACGTATATGTAAAATTAGAATTCTTCAACCCAGGTAGCTCTGTAAAAGACCGTATTGCTTTAGCGATGATCGAAGCTGCAGAAAAAGACGGTACATTACAACCAGGTGGTACAATTATTGAACCAACTTCAGGTAACACAGGTATTGGTTTAGCAATGGTAGCTGCTGCAAAAGGCTATCGTGCAATTTTAGTTATGCCTGAGACAATGAGTATCGAACGTCGTAAATTACTTCGCGCATATGGTGCTGAATTAGTACTAACACCTGGTCCAGAAGGAATGAAAGGTGCTATCGCAAAAGCTGAGAGTTTAGCAAAAGAAAATGGTTACTTCTTACCTCAACAATTTGAAAACCAAGCAAATGCTGAAGTACACCGTTTAACTACAGGTCCAGAAATCGTCGAAGCATTTGAAGGGCTAAAGTTAGATGCATTCGTAGCTGGTATCGGAACTGGTGGTACAATCACTGGCGCTGGTGAAGTACTAAAAGAAAAATACCCTGAAATTGAAATCATCGCTGTTGAACCAAAAGATTCTCCAGTACTTTCAGGTGGTAACCCAGGTTCACACAAAATCCAAGGAATTGGTGCTGGATTTGTACCAAAAGTATTAAACACAGAAGTATACACTTCAATCTTCCCAGTAGATAACGAAACTGCTTTTGAAGTTGCTCGTAAAACAGGTCGTGAAGAAGGAGTTCTTGTAGGTATTTCTTCTGGAGCTGCAATCTATGCGGCAATCGAAACTGCTAAACGCCTTGGCAAAGGTTCAAACGTTTTAGCAATCGTTCCATCAAACGGAGAGCGTTACCTATCTACAGCTCTTTATAACTTTGAAGACTAATTGAATTAAACCACTCTTGGCATTACCTCTACAGGTAATGCCTTTTTATATGTGCGAAAGAGGAAAGCTTATGCTTTTTCTCTTAAAGGGATAAACTGTTGTCATGTCACGATAGATGCTTATCAAGAAAATTACGTTTTTTTATTTTGAAGAATTTTTTTAATTTGTTTCATTTCCTTTTCTAAAATATCTATCCTCATTTGTAGATTTTGTAAATCAAGATTAGCATTGGAATTATTAGTATTTTGATTACTTTTCTCTATTTCTTGCAGTGCTAGTGCAGCAGCAATTGTTGCAAGACCATCACCAAGAGTAGAAATTAAACCAGCAATTACTGCAAGTTGAGCAGCTTGATTCTCTGTATTAAGGTCTTGAATATTTTTATCAATATTTTTACCACTTTTCATTAGATAGACCTCCTAAATATATAACTCATAAGCATCATATGCCACAATCATTTGCATGTGTGAGAAGTCGGAAGTTTTTATATGCAGGTGAAAGGAGGTTGGGCGAAAAGCTTGGAGGATGATTACTGTTTCTATAAAAGTTAAGCATTTAAAAATAAATTATACTAAGTTAATGGTAAAATTAATGGAGGTCGTGTCTTTATTAATTCCTTGGGAAATATTTTATTGGAAAAGTATTTCCTAAAATTACATAGAAAACAAACATTTTATAAAGAGAGGGTAAGCGAAATGCTTTCGAAATATCCAAAACCATTAATCCTTAATAATATTGAACTTGATTATAAGAAAGAAACATTTGTTATGGGTATCTTAAATGTAACCCCCGATTCATTTTCAGATGGAGGGCAATTTAATTCTGTTGATAGAGCTGTCCAGCATGCTAAAAAAATGGTTGAAGAGGGTGCTAAAATAATCGATATCGGGGGAGAGTCAACCCGACCTGGATATACAAGAATTTCAGATAATGAGGAAATTGCCCGCGTCGTGCCTGTCATAAAAGCGTTGTTAAAGGAAGTACCGGCTATACTTTCCATTGATACATATAAATCCGCAGTCGCAAGAGCAGCACTTGAAGCCGGTGCACATATGATTAATGATATATGGGGGGCGAAAGCTGATCCTGAAATTGCTAAAGTTGCAGCTGAATTTAATGTTCCTATTATTTTAATGCACAATCGTGAAGATGAGTGCTATGACAATTACTTTACAGACTATATGGATGATCTAAAAAAGAGTATTGCTATTGTTAAAGAAGCTGGAGTGCCAGAAGAACATATTATTTTAGATCCAGGTATTGGCTTTGTGAAAAACCTGCAACAAAGTATTGAAACGATGCAACAATTAGAGGAACTGACCGCTATAGGCTTTCCGGTGCTGCTTGCGACTTCACGAAAACGAATGATTGGGACAATTCTTAACTTACCTTTAGAGGAAAGAGTTGAGGGAACAGCAGCGACTTGCGCATACGGTGTGATGAAAGGCTGCAATATTGTACGTGTTCATGATGTGAAAGAGGTGGCTCGTACCGTAAAAATGATTGATGCTTTAATGGGGAAATTTCAAGTTGATGAAGAGTTGCCTTCCAGACACTAGATTTAAGGAGAATGATTATGGATTATATACATTTAAGAGATATGCAGTTTTTTGGCTACCATGGTGTTTTACCAGAAGAAAATGTACTAGGGCAAAGATTTAGAGCCACTGTTGCCTTGGCTGTGGATATTCAAAAAGCAGGACAAACAGATGATCTTCATAACACGGTAAGTTATGTAGGCGTCTATGATATTTGTAAAGAAGTGATGGAGGGTCGTCCATTTAAGTTAATTGAGGCTGTAGCTGAAAGCATTGCAACTAAAATACTATCCGATTATAAAGGACAAGTATATGGCTGTAAGGTTGAGGTTATTAAACCAGACCCGCCAATACCAGGACATTATAAAGAAGTAGCTGTTGAAATTGTAAGAGGGCGCTTTTATGAATAAAGTTTATCTATCTATAGGTACAAATATAGGGGACAGGGAACAAAACTTAAAACTTGCACTTCAGCAGTTAGAAGGGAAGACGGATGTTAGTGTAAAGGCGATATCCTCCATATACGAAACAGCACCTGTTGGCTATGTAGATCAGCCGGCATTTTTAAATATTGCCTTACTTATAGAAACATCTCACTCAGCTTTGGAGATGCTGCAAATATGCCAATTTGTCGAGAATGAGCTAGGTCGTGTTCGTGAAATAAGGTGGGGTCCCCGAATTATAGACCTTGACATTTTACTCTATAATAACGACAATATTGAAGTTGAAAACTTAATTGTTCCACATCCTAGAATGTTTGAAAGAGCCTTTGTATTAGTTCCGCTTTTAGAAATTGCTGATGGCTATGAATCACCTCAGCTTGAAATGGCTAAATTCAGTTTAGAAAGTATGAATCTCGTGGCAGAAGGCATCACTAAATGGAAAACCATCAACAGTGCTGATGAATTTCTTTGATTTATCGACTTATAACTAAGCAAATTATGATCTGTGATATATAGAAGTTTTTATAATAGGGAAGCTTGAAGTTCCCATAAGGAGGAGAAGGTTTTGACTGCACAAAATAAGCCGTTTCAAATCGGTGATATCGTAATGGATAACCGCGTCGTACTGGCTCCAATGGCTGGAGTTTGTAACTCGGCTTTCCGTCTGACAGTAAAAGAATTCGGTGCGGGTTTAGTATACGCTGAAATGATCAGTGATAAAGGATTAGTTCAACGCAATAAAAAAACTTTGGATATGCTTTATATCGATGAACGTGAAAACCCGCTTTCTTTACAAATCTTTGGTGGAGATAAAGAAACGTTAGTAGAGGCTGCACGATATGTTGATAAAAATACAAACGCAGATATTATCGATATCAATATGGGCTGCCCAGTAAATAAAATCATTAAATGTGAAGCCGGAGCAAAATGGCTTCTTGACCCAAACAAAATCTACGAAATGGTATCAGCTGTAGTAGATGCTGTTGACAAACCTGTTAGTGTGAAAATGCGTATTGGGTGGGATGATGAGCATATTTTTGCGGTTGAAAATGCGCAAGCTGCAGAACGTGCTGGTGCAGCGGCAATCGCAATGCACGGACGTACACGTGTGCAAATGTATGAAGGAAAGGCAAACTGGGATATTATCAAAGAAGTGAAGAAGAATATAAGTATTCCATTTATCGGGAACGGTGACGTTGAAACACCTCAGGACGCTAAACGTATGATTGATGAGACAGGCGTAGATGCTGTAATGATTGGACGTGCGGCATTAGGAGACCCGTGGATGATCTATCGTACTGTACACTACCTTGAAACCGGGGAGCTAAAACCAGAACCATCAGTAGCTGAAAAAATGGACGTATGCTTACTTCACTTTGAACGTTTAATGCAGCTTAAAGGTGAAGGTGTAGCTGTTCGCGAAATGCGTAAACATGCTTCCTGGTACTTAAAAGGAATCCGTGGAAACGGGAAAATCCGTAACGCTATAAACCAAATCGAGACTGCAGCAGAATTACGTGCGGCATTACAAAGTGTAGTAGTCGAATTAGCAGAATGTGAAGAACAAGCGGAAGCAATATAATAAAAGCATCCTTTCTATCAATGAACTGCCCCGTAAAAGTTTGATAGGAGGATGCTTTTTATAATGATTATTTTGCTAAAGCTTCTTTTGTTGGCCCCATTACACCAGGTACATGTAACCCTGCTTGTCGAAGCAATACCTGCATTTGGGCACGATGATGAGTTTGATGGTCAACCATTAAACGTAGAATTGCCCCGATAGGAGTTTGTTTTCCATGACTATTCACTTCTGTTAGAAGATTCTCATCAGATAGCTTCTCCTTAGCTATTTTTACAATGTTTTCACTAGTAGCTTTATAAGTACTAATAATTTCGCTAATAGTAGCTGGAGTGTTTTTAGGGTCTAGCTCCACCTCAAGGGAAAGACCAACTTGTCCCATGAAATAGGCAGGTGCAGTTGTTAAATGCCAGCTTAAAGATTCAAGTGAGCTGTGACCTTCAACGATTGCTACATGTTTTTTCCCATCAGTGATTGATTCAAATATTGCTAATGTGCCAGTACTATTTTTTTCCCATTCCTGAATGAAATCATCTAAATTACGATACATAATAAAAACTCCTCTCTAGTTATTGTGGAAATTTTAGCATATTTTAACTTCGAAAGAGGAATAAATAATCTTGGCTAAAAATTTAAATGTCGATAATGTTAAATTTCAGAAAAGTAAAACATTTACGAATCGTAACAAAATGAATCGAAAGAGGTGAATAGAGTGCGGAAATTGTGTACAATAGGTACATTATGGATTAATTGAACGCTAATGGTGGAATGCATGTAATTACATTTAGGTAATTGCTTGCCGTGGAATTCAAATGCTTTCGATGTGTTTGTTTCCCACAGGAACTGATTATTAGGTTGGCCTCTACTAAAAAAGCACAAATATAAGGAGTGAAACACGTGTCAAACATTGAAGAATTAAATGACCAACTTTTGGTGAGACGCCAAAAGATGACGAATATTCGAGAAAACGGTATGGACCCATTTGGTAGCCGTTTTGAACGTACGCATTTATCAAGTGAAGTGGTTGAACAGTTTGACCAATTCTCAAAAGAAGAATTAGAAGAGAATTTACGTGAAGTTGTAATAGCAGGTCGTATTATGACAAAGCGCGGTAAAGGGAAAGCCGGTTTTGCTCATATTCAAGATTTAGCAGGACAAATTCAAATTTATGTTCGTAAAGACCATGTTGGCGATGACCAATATGATTTATTTAATCAAGCAGACTTAGGTGATATTGTAGGGATTCGCGGAAATGTATTCCGTACTCAAGTTGGTGAGTTATCTGTAAAGGCAGAGGAGTTTACTTTCTTAACGAAGTCCTTACGCCCAATGCCTGAGAAATTCCATGGTTTACAGGATGTAGAACAACGCTACCGTCAACGCTATTTGGATTTAATGACAAATTCAGAAAGTAAAAAAACATTCATTACACGTTCTAAGATTATCCGTGCTATCCGCAGCTATTTAGATAGCCATGGTTATTTAGAAGTTGAAACGCCAATGTTGCATACGATTGCCGGTGGTGCAGCAGCGCGTCCGTTCATTACACATCACAATGCGCTTGATATGGAATTATACATGCGTATAGCAATTGAATTACATCTTAAACGTTTAATCGTTGGGGGACTTGAAAAAGTATATGAAATTGGACGTGTATTCCGAAATGAAGGTATCTCAACTCGTCATAACCCTGAATTTACAATGATTGAATTGTACGAAGCATATGCAGACTACCGAGATATTATGGCGCTTACGGAAAATTTGATTTCTCATGTGGCACAAGAAGTGTTAGGTACTACGGATATTCAATATGGCGAGGATCTAATCCATCTTGCTCCAGGTTGGAAACGACTTCACATGGTAGATGTGGTTAAAGAAGCAACAGGTGTAGACTTCTGGAAGCCAATGACAAAAGCAGAAGCACAAGCTCTTGCCAAAGAACATGGTGTAGAAATAAAAGATGTTCATGAAGTCGGACATATTATTAATGAATTCTTTGAACAAAAAGTCGAAGAAACATTAGTACAACCAACTTTCATCTATGGACATCCAGTAGAAATCTCGCCATTAGCGAAGAAAAATCCTGAT
>NZ_CP028083.1:3272500-3435000 GCF_005491425.1 Lysinibacillus sp. SGAir0095
TTTTCCAAAATTATTTAATGGTTTCTCCACGTCTTAGTGCCTCGGCGATTTCATCGATTTTACGTAATCGATGGTTGACGCCAGACTTACTTACTGCTCCTGTAGATACCATTTCTCCAAGCTCTTTTAAAGTAACGTCCTGATATTCAACTCGCAGCCTTGCAATTTCTCTTAATTTTTCTGGTAGTTGGTCTAAGCCAATCGAGTTTTCTATAAAACGAATATTTTCTACTTGACGAATGGCTGCACCAATCGTTTTATTTAAGTTCGCTGTTTCACAGTTTACAATTCGGTTTACACTATTTCGCATATCACGCAAAATTCGCACATCCTCGAACTTTAGCATGGCCTGTACAGCGCCAACAATTCCCATAAAATCGGATATTTTTTCAGCTTCTTTTAAATAGGTTACGAATCCCTTTTTTCGTTCAATGGTTTTGGCATTCAAGTTAAACTTGTTCATCAACTCTGCTAATGCTTCACCATGCTCTTTATATAGCGAATAAATCTCTAGATGATATGCTGAAGTTTCAGGGTTGTTCACAGAGCCACCTGCTAAAAACGCACCACGCAAATATGCTCGTTTCTGATCTCGATTTGAAAGTAATGAAGTAGAGAGTGAATGATTTAGTTGAAAATCTTCAGATAGAATATCTAAATCTGCTAATAGTTCACGAGCACCGTCACGGACACGGCAAATGTAAACATTATTTTTCTTTAAGCGCATTTTTTTTCGAACTAGCAATTCTACATTATACGGGTATAGCTTTTTAACAATTGTGTAGAGTCTTCTTGCAATTGCTGCATTTTCAGTTTGTACATCCAGACTAAGCTGTCTATTTGTAAAGGATAATGTTCCATTCATACGAATTAGTGCAGAAACCTCTGCTTTTAAACAAGTATCGTCGGATTCTAGTTGCGTTAATTCCTTTTTTGTTTCGGAAGCAAATGACATCTTTTCCCCCCCTTTCACTATGTATGAAAACTATCATACCACACTATTAAAATCCAGAACCTTGTATGTTTTTTACATTCTGTTTAATGTATAGTCACTAAGCCATTTAGCGATTTTGTTTGACTCGTGACGAACAACACCAGATTGGATAGTGGCGATTTCTTTCTTGATGACTTCGAGCCCCATATTCTCTAGCTTTTCAATATCAAACAACACAGGTTCAGCATTCTCTTCTTTATAATTTTCCTTAATTGGCGATGGTAATTCGATATCATTTACTAAGATTGCATCCAGGCAAGGATTTCCTACATGATCATAAATTGCCTGAACATGATCCGTTGCTCTGTAATTCAATGTCTCACCCTGTTGCGTCATTAGATTACAGATGTATATCCTTTTCCCTTTCGCTTTCACTAGTGCCTTCCCTATTTGTTTTACTATTAAATTAGGAATAATACTAGTATATAAGCTCCCTGGTCCTACTAGAATAAAATCCGCTTTCTCGATTGCACGAATCGCCTCAGGAAGCGGTTTCACATCTCCTGGAACTAAAAAGACGCGTTTAATCGGCGATTGTGAAAGAGGAATCTTTGACTCTCCTTCAATAATCGAGCCGTCCACGAGTTCAGCATGTAGAGCCATTTTTTTATTTGCTGCCGGGATTACTTTTCCATGGACCTTTAACACTTTGCTCATTTCTGCAATTGCATGGCTAAAATCACCTGTAATATCAGTTAAAGCAGTAAGCATTAAATTCCCTAATGAATGGCCACCTAAGTCATCAGACTCCGAAAAACGATATTGAAACATTTGCTCAACTAATGGCTCTGTATCAGATAATGCGGCAATTACATTCCGAATATCGCCAGGTGGCGGAATATCATAGTCATCACGAAGGCGCCCAGAAGAGCCTCCATCATCTGCAACCGTTACAATGGCAGTGATGTCGAATGGATAGTTTTTCAATCCACGCAACATCGTAGAAAGACCTGTGCCCCCTCCTATGACTACAATTTTCGTTCTTTGTTTCTTCATTCCGTCAATCCTTTCTGCGATTGATATCTCGGTGCGTAATTGCCGTTTGATAGCGATCACTAAATAGCTTTCCATAGTATTCAGCCAACGTTACGGAACGATGCTGACCACCTGTACAACCAAAAGCGATTACCAGCTGGGATTTGCCCTCATTAATATATTGTGGAATCATAAATTTAAATAAGTCAGTCAGTTTACCGATTAGCTCTTGTGCTTCCTCTTGTGCTAATACATAAGAAGATACTTCTTCCTGCAGGCCGGTTTTTGGACGTAATTCTTCCACATAATATGGATTTGTAATAAAACGCACATCAAAAACAAGATCGGCATCAATGGGAATACCGTTTTTATAACCAAAGGACATTACATTTAATGAAAATTTTGGACTAGTGGCATTTGAAAACTCTTTTCCTATACGCTCTCTCAATTGTCTTGGTTTCATATGAGAGGTGTTATAAACGAATTTTGCTCTGCCCTTTAACTCGCTAAGCATTTCTCTTTCCTTTTGAATCCCCTCAAGTGGTGATCCTTGCGGTGCGAGTGGGTGAGATCTGCGCGTTTCTTTATAGCGTTGAACAAGCGTTTCATTCTCGGCATCCAAAAATAATACACGTGTATTAACATATGCTTCCTTTTCCAGTATGTCTAGGGCATCGATTAGCGAGTCGAAAAATTCTCCTCCACGCATATCCATAACTGCTGCAATTTGAGTAATATTACGTTCTGATTCCTTCATTAAGGCTAAAAATGTTGTTAATAATGCAGGTGGCAAATTATCAATGCAGTAATAGCCTAAATCCTCGAAGCTTTGCACAGCCACTGTTTTTCCAGCTCCAGACATCCCTGTAATAATAACTATCTCATGTGTAAATTCTTGAATATTACCCATGTGACCATCTCCCCTTTTTAAGTCTCGATTGACGTTTGAAACCTTTCGTCGATGAGTTCAAAATCTGTAGTATAAGTAAAAGTACCATATTGAATGCCTTTTTCCAGTGCAGAGAATAATAAGTTTTTGCGATCTCCTTCAGCCATTGGAAGCTGGTGAAGAGACTCGATTGGATGCCACTCTAAAATCCCTTCCCGTGTTTCTTTAAATGACTCGCCCTCGGTGCCATATGCAACAAATGTATAAAGCATCCATTCATCTACGGTCTTTTCTCCATCCTTGATAATCATTGTATAGACGCCTTTTAAATGTGGATTGGTTGGCGTAAGGTTTGTCTCTTCTTTAAATTCTCGTTGTGCCGCTTCAAAGATAGATTCGCCACTTTCCATCTTTCCTCCTGGAGCAACATACCAACCTCTTCTTGGTTTTTGTAGAAGTAGAACCTTCCCATCTTGAATTGCTAATAAGTTTGCTATTCGTTGCATTGCAACCACCTCAAATCTTTCGTTACTCCTATATATGTATTATACCTTATCAAATAGTCATTCGCGTAATAGGAAAGCCTGATTTATCTAGAGTTTGAATTTGATGTTAATATTTAGAAAGTTGTTTACTTAAGAAATCGCAGCCTACTATGTAAGCTGCGTAATAAATGCGGAAACTTTAAAAGTCGTTCTCGCCACAAAAAAAGTTGCTTCCCAAATTGATGGAAGCAACTAAAAAACTAAAAAGGGGGGTAAAAGCTTAATACCCATATTATAGCCCTTGATTGTTTCAATGAGGTTACAAAGGAATTAAAACCAGATTACTTTTGGCTAATTTTCTCAGTTAATTCTTCGACATAATGCTGTGCTGATTGTGCGGCAATACTTCCGTCACCAGTTGCTGTAACAATTTGACGAAGCATTTTTTCACGAACATCTCCAGCAGCAAATATACCTTTTACTGATGTTTCCATTTTATCGTTTGTCACGATATAGCCGTGTTCATTTAAGATACCTAAGTTTTTAAATGGCGCTGTTAATGGATCCATGCCGATATAGACAAATACTCCATCTGTTTGGAATTCTTGCTCACTGCCATCAACAGTTGAAACAAGTGTTACACTGCCAACTTTGCCATCTTTTTCGTTAATTTCTTTCACTGTGTGATTCCAGATAAAATCAACTTTCTCATTTGCAAATGCACGATCTTGCAGAATTTTTTGAGCACGTAGTTTGTCACGGCGGTGCACAATTGTTACTTTATCGGCAAAACGTGTTAAGTATACGCCTTCTTCAACTGCAGAGTCTCCTCCACCGACAACAACTAAGTGCTTTTGTTTAAAGAAAGCACCGTCACAAACTGCACAGTAACTTACACCACGTCCACCAAGCTCTTTTTCTCCTGGAACGCCCATTTTTTTATACTCTGCACCAGTTGTCACAATGATCGAACGTGTTTTATATTCTTTTGAACCGGCTTTAATCACTTTATATTCTTCACCATCAATAATCTCGGCTACATCACCATAGGCATACTCTGCACCGAATTTTTTGGCGTGTTCAAACATTTTAGTAGAAAGCTCAGGTCCTAAAATTGTTTCAAAACCAGGATAGTTCTCAACTTCCTCGGTATTGGCCATTTGTCCACCAGGAATCCCACGCTCAATCATTAAAGTAGCTAAATTAGCACGTGAAGCATATACTGCTGCTGTCATCCCTGCAGGACCTGCACCGATTATTATTACATCATAAATTTTTTCTTCAGCCATACGAAAAGCCTCCCTATAGAAAAAGCGCTATGTTCATTCGCTTCTAGTTATCTTGAATATACTAAAAAATGCAAGTATATTTTCTCTCTTTTATCCTAGGACAATCTGTAAATAACTTCAACTTTATTGCCTACCTAATCAAATGGAAGGTATTCGATTAGTTCTTCCACATACTTTGTTAGTGTCGCAGTAGAAATACCGAATTTTTGGGCATAATGCTTTTTCGTCACCTTTTTACTATTGATGGTTGAAAAGAACATATACTCAACTGCTGCAGCTAAAGCTTTGATATTTTTAAATTCATATCCATCCTTTAATGCACGTTCACTTAATACAAACCACATTTGGAATAAATACTGAACCTCTGAGGTAATAGTGGACGTACTTCTATGAAGCTCCTCTGCCACGTCCATCGAACGCACAAAATGCTTTTCCAATTCATTTGTCTCATCAAATTGATGACCAAGTGCATAGGCTAAGCAAAGTTTTTCAACCCCACCATATTGTGCAAGATCGATAAGTTTAGGATGTGCAATAATTTCTTGCTTATGAGCCGATTTACTTAGCAGGAAAAATCCAAACATACGATGTGTACTATATTGGCTTATAATCTTTTCGATAATAAATTCGCGATTATTTTCCAGGGATTCGTCGTCCGTTTCCTTTTCCACATCCAACCAAGGTTCAAACCCATCCTTTGAAGGGTCTATATCTACAAGGATTTTCCATGCTTGCTTCCCTTCTTCCACATGGCCGCTAAAGTAAGCAGCCTGCGCCAACCAAAAGTAAAAGCCAGTGTCACCAGCAAAGCCTTTTCGTTTCATGCTTTGAAGCCATCTATAGGCCAACTCATGCTCACCGATTAAAGCTAATGTCGCCCCCAGCTTATAACGGTTTTCCCAATCATAGGGATTGATTTTTTTCAGCATTTCAACCAGTTGGGCTAACTCTTCATCATTCTTCTCATAGTATGCAATGACTGCTAAATTGCAAATGGCATGCAAGTTACCTAGGTTTTCACGAAGTACGTGATGTAATAATGCTTTTGCTTGCTCTGCCTCTTCCACATAAAAATAAGCTAATGCTAAATTATTGTAAGCTGGCCATAAATCAGGGAAAGTCTCAATTAATTGCTCCAAAACTTCAATTGCTTGGTTAAATTGACCGTTTTCCATAAAGCGACGTGCTTTTTCTTGAGCGATTAACTTTTCAGAGTCTTCTTCATCAAATGGTTCCTCATCACTTTCTTCAAATTGAACAAATTCGATGATTTCTTCTGCCTCTTCTACATACATTCCATCTGGTTCCATTTCAAGATACATTTCTGCATATTTTTGGGCATCCCGAACCATTCCGATGCAGCCTGAAACTTCCGCCAAAAAAAAGACATGCTCCGGTTCACTTGGCTCCAAACTATAGGCAGTATGAATTAATTCATAAGCCTTTTCAAAGTTTTGGGCCTCCATTTCCAATATGCCAAACTGCATAAGGACATGGGCATCATCCGGGCTAAGTTCAGCAGCACGTTTCATATATTTATACGCTTTATCCATTTGGTCTTTATCCAGGGCTTTAAGCGCTTTATTAAAATAATAATCACCGTTTGGAATAAACGAGACAACATTATTTAGTTTTTCTTTCTGACGTTGTTTTTCCAAAGTACATCCTCCGAACTAAATTCATTACACCTTGGCGTAATTACATCGCTTTGTCATATCGAAAAGACGCTAAAAACAAAGCAAAAGGAACGTATAATACGTTCCTTAGACAATTAATCTTATTATAACATAATTACGTGATACGTCATTATTTAAGTATTGCTATATGACTAAATAAACCTTGACTTTCTTTCAAGAAAACCTGTTCAAATTATTCGTTATTTTTAGTACTTGCTCTCTTCTCTTCGTGTCGTGATTTTAACACTGCCAGAACCTCATAAACATCAATTTTTTGCTCTTGCAGCAGCACCAATAAGTGGTAAATTAAATCTGCTGCTTCCCATTTCACTTCCTGAACGTCACGGTTTTTCGCGCCAATGACTACTTCTGTTGCTTCTTCGCCTACTTTTTTACAAATTTTATCGATACCTTTTTCAAATAGATATGTCGTATACGCACCCTCAGGCATATCCATTTCTCGTTGACGAATGATATTTACTAGCTGTGGAATAATATCCACTGATCCAATTGCATCCTCATTTTGAACAATGGAATTTGTGAAGCAGGAAATTGTTCCATTGTGACATGCAGGTCCAGCTGGCAATACTTCGACTACTAATGCATCTTGGTCACAATCCGCTTTAATCGAAACTACCTTTTGCACATTTCCACTTGTTGCTCCTTTATGCCAAAGCTCCTGTCTTGAACGGGAGTAAAACCACGTTTCACCTGTTTCGATTGTTTTATGTAGAGATTCCTCATTCATATAAGCAACCGTTAATACTTCTTTTGACTGTGCATCTTGCACAACAGCGGTAATTAATCCTTTGTCATCGAACTTTAATCCTTCAATCATCTGACACAAACCCCTTTTTCGCGTAAAACTGATTTCACCTCAGCTACACTTGTTTCTTTATAGTGGAAAATGGATGCTGCTAGTGCCGCATCTGCATCAACTTCTTGCAAGACATCAACAAAGTGCTCAGCATTTCCGGCACCACCACTTGCAATCACAGGTACAGTCACTGCATCCCGAACTGCTTTTGTTAAAGCTAAATCAAAGCCCGTTTTTTCTCCGTCTTGATTCATGCTTGTCAGTAATAGTTCGCCTGCACCGAGACGTACGGCTTCTTTTGCCCATTCAACGGCCTGCCACTCCGTTTTGTTACGTCCGCCATGGGTATAGACCATCCAAGTGCCATCCTCATCCGAATATCTCGCATCAATTGCGACAACGATACACTGTGCGCCAAAAAAATCTGAGCCTTCTTTAATCAATTCCGGGCGCTCTAATGCAGAGGTATTGACAGATACTTTGTCTGCACCAGCACGAAGAATTCGTTTCATATCCTCCAGTGTACGGATACCACCACCTACAGTAAATGGAATGGCAAGGCTTGACGCCGTTTTTCGCACCACATCCACCATTGTTTCACGACCTTCATGCGAAGCAGAGATATCCAAAAACACCAGCTCATCTGCACCTTGTTCATCATAAAATTTCGCAAGCTCAACTGGATCTCCGGCATCACGAAGCTCCACAAATTGAATGCCCTTTACAACGCGCCCTTCTTTAACGTCAAGGCAAGGGATAATCCGTTTTGTTAGCATGTTTGCACCCCCACACCTTTTAACCATTGTTCAAGCAAGAAAACACCAAACTCCCCTGACTTTTCAGGATGGAACTGCATCCCACAAACATTTTCAGCTTGCACGACACCCGGCACCTCAGTATCAAAATAATCTGCACTGGCTACAAGCTGTTCACGATTTAGATTCGTTGCAAAAAATGAATGGACGAAATAAACATAATTGCTTTGTGGTAATGTCTGATCCTCTAACCATTTCGGTGAGCTCTTGAATTCTAGTGTATTCCAACCCATGTGAGGAACGCGATACTTTTCTCCATGTGATGTTTCACCAGAGAATCGAGTAATTTTGCCATTAAAGAAGCCAAAGCCTTTTGTAGGTGCTACTTCTTCGCTTTCCTCAAAAAGCAGCTGCATCCCTAGGCAAATCCCTAGTAGTTGTTTATTGGCATCCACCTGTTCACGAATGAAAGCTTCCAAACCAGTTTCAGCTAAGCGTCTCATCGCATCTGGAAATGCTCCGACACCAGGTAAGATAAGGGCATCTGTTGCGGCTAATTCTTGCGGGTTTGCAGAGACAATTACATCACAATCCAGTCTTTTTAACGCTTGTTCGACGCTAAATAAATTGCCCATTCCATAATCGATTACGCCAATTTTCATGTCAACAATCCTTTCGTTGATGGTACGCCTTTCACACGGGGATCGATTTGTACCGCATCATCTATTGCTCTTGCAAGTGCTTTGAAAATAGCTTCGATAATATGATGTGTATTATGGCCATAAGGAACAATTACGTGAACATTCATACGTGCTTCCAAGGCGAATTTCCATAAAAATTCATGAACTAGCTCTGTATCGAACGTTCCTACTTTTTCTTTTAATTCAGGCTCTACACGATACTCTAGATGTGGTCTGTTCGAACAATCGATAACTACCTGAGCTAATGCATCATCCATTGGGACAAAGGCGTTCCCATAACGTTTAATCCCTTTTTTGTCACCAAGTGCTTCACGGATCACCTGTCCCAAGACAATGCCGATATCTTCTGTCGTATGATGGTCGTCAATATGTGTATCCCCATCAGCAATGATTTTGCCATCAAATAAGCCGTGTTTGATAAATAAATCCAGCATATGGTCCATAAAAGGAACACCTGTATTTACTTCTGCTTGACCGTCCCCATCTAAATTCAATTCAACCGCGATTTTCGTTTCATTGGTATTGCGTTCAATTCTAGCAAATCGACTATTTTGTTCTGCCATATTATTTATCTCCTTTTGTCCAACCTCGAGATTCTACTGCACGGGCATGCCCTTCCAGCCCTTCCATTCTTGCAAGACGAGCGATTTTCGGTGCATTTTCCTCCCACGCTTTTTCAGTATAATAAACGACATTTGTCCGTTTAATAAAATCATCTACATTTAACCCACTAGCAAACCGTGCCGTACTATTCGTCGGCAACACATGGTTTGTCCCGGCAAAATAATCTCCAACTGGTTCTGAGCTATATCGACCGATAAAGATCGCTCCTGCATGGCGAATTTCTAATGAATCCGCCTCCGCATTAGCCGTAACAACCTCCAAATGCTCTGGTGCCAGTGAATTGACTGCCTGTATTGCTTGCTCCATCGTTTGTGCCACATAGATTTGCCCGAAATTTTCAATCGATTTACGTGCAATCGCTTCTTTTGGTAACACGCTTAACTGTTTTTCAACCTCTGCTGCCACATCTAGAGCTAATTGTTCACTAGTTGTGATGAGCACTGCACAAGCTAATTCATCATGCTCTGCTTGGGATAATAAATCAGCTGCAATCTCATCTGCATAGGCTGTGTCATCTGCAAGTACGGCAATCTCACTCGGGCCAGCAATCATATCAATTGCTACTTCACCAAACACTTCACGCTTTGCTAATGCAACGTAAATGTTACCTGGACCCGTAATTTTATCAACCGGCGTGATTGTTTCTGTTCCATAAGCTAATGCTGCAATCGCTTGTGCGCCACCAACTTTATAAATCTCGTTAATGTTTAATATGGAAGCCGCCACAAGAACCGCATCCGGGAGTTTCCCATCCTTTCCAGCCGGGGAGGTAATGACGATTCGTTCCACCCCTGCAACCTGGGCAGGAATCACATTCATGAGTACAGATGAAGGATATGCTGCTAATCCACCTGGTACATACAAGCCTACAGCATCTAAAGGAAGTATTCTTTGTGCCAAGTAGGAACCATTCTCTAAAGGAAGCTTGTAACCGTCTCGTTTTTGTGCCTCATGATAATACCGAATATTGGCTGCTGCCTCTTCTAAATCCTTTTTCAGCTGGGGATCAAAGTTTTGTACAGCCCGTTCGATTTCCATGGGTGTGACACGGAAGTCTTCTAACTGAATGCCATCCCACATTTCACTATATTTGCGAAGGGCTGCATCACCATTTTCACGAACATCGTCAAGCACTTGCCGAACAGTTTTTAATTGTTCTTCGTTCCCACCTTCAAGCTGTCTCTTTAATGAAATCGTGTTCGTTAATTTTGTTATTTTCACAAAAAGCCCTTCTTCCTAACCGACAATTTTTTTCATACGTGATACTAATTCTTGAATTCGTGCACTTTTCATTCGGTAACTAACTGGATTGGCGATCAGTCGAGACGATACATCTGTAATATGCTCGTATTCGACAAGTCCGTTCTCTTTTAAGGTTCTTCCCGTAGAAACGATATCGACAATGCGGTCTGCTAAACCAATCATCGGTGCGAGCTCAATGGATCCATTTAATTCGATAATTTCTACTTGCTCACCAATTTCTTTATAATAATTCATGGCAATGTTGGGATACTTCGTTGCAATACGTGGTGCAATTTCGTTCATCGTCGTATTTGGCAAACCTGCAGAAGCTATGTAACATTGGCTTATTTTCAAATCTAAAAGTTCATGAACATTTCTTCGTAATTCAAGTAATGTATCCTTACCCGCAATCCCGATATCGGCAACGCCATGCTCTACATACACTGGTACGTCCATTGGTTTTGCCAAGATAAATCGGATTTTTTCTTCTGGAATTTCAATCAACAATTTACGTGACATTTCAACTTCCTCAGGTAAGTTAAAACCCGCATCGATGAGCATCTGATATGCTTCTTCAAAAATTCGTCCCTTTGGCATGGCAATAGTTAAATGACTCATTACGCTAAATCCTCCTGGCTGACATACACGATTTTATCGAAGAGCTTTGTAAATGCTTCTTCATCTATTAATCCTTTACGTGATTGCAAAGTAACTAGCTTTCCTTCTTCTCGATAAGAATTAGCTGCTTTTAATGCTTTTCCAAATAGTGATTCTTCAAAGATTACTCCGACTGTTTGGTATGTGGATGTTTTTGAAGGAATCACCTCGAGAAGTCGATCAACTCGAATGCCAAAGCCAGTAGCCCCCACTTCTGTTCCAAAGTGCTGTAATAATCCGTCATAGCGGCCACCATTCCCTAAGGCAAAGCCACTGCCTTCAGCAAACACTTCAAATAACATTCCCGTGTAATAATTCATATGACTTGATAATGTAAAGTCTAGAGCAACAAATTGTGATAAGTCCGCAACCTCAATCAGTTCAATAAGCTGCTGCATATAGTCAAGTGCATCGTTTTTGCGCACATACTTTTCAATATCTTGAATGGTTACAAAATTGGTTGCTTCACTGATAAATTGCAGTAAAGCATCTGATTTAGTTTTTGGTAGGTTAAAGCTTTCGACGGCTTCTTCAAAGCCAACATAATTACGTTCAACCAATAATGTTCTAAGTGTATCCGCTTGTTCATTACTTTCTGTGTAGTCTTTCAAAATACAATTTAATACGCCTGCATGACCAATTGTAATTTTGAAAGAATGAATCCCAAAGGCTTGAATTAAATGAATGACCGTAATGATAACCTCTGCGTCTGCGAAAACTGTTCGATCACCAATAATTTCAATCCCCATTTGACCAAATTCAGCTGGACGACCACCTTCCGTTTGCTGGGCACGAAAAACATTTGCAAAGTATGCTAACCGCAAAGGGATTTTTTCCTTTAATAATTTTGAAGTCGCGACACGCGCAATGGGTGTCGTCATGTCTGGGCGAAGAACCAACGTATTCCCCTGGCTATCTACTAATTTAAATAAGGAAGCATCATAAATGGCAGATGCTTTCCCCACTGTATCGAAGTACTCCAGGCTTGGTGTTTGAATAAAATCAAACCCGCGAGCACGTAAAAATTCGCGTCCGATTTGTCGAACTTCTTCAGTTTTTTCATAAGTAATCGGGAATGTATCACGCATTCCTAATGGTTTTTCAAACATTTTTATCGATGACATAATAACACTTCCTACCATTTTTACTTTAGTATACTAGAGAACTAGAGAACTGATATGTTAAAGTAATTCTACCCAACATCCTTCAGTTCGTCAATCAATTAATAGCGTGAATAGCCGTTTTCATTAAATATTATAAAAATTATGACTTCTAATAATATTATACCTTTTAAAGAATAATAGAAAAACCTTGGCGTTCGACAATGTTTTGTGGAGGTGGGTTGAGTGAGGGCTGAGTTGCTCTTTTGTTTTTGTAGTTTTACTTGCTAGATTGACTTGTTTACTTGCAAGTTCCCTTTCATTACTTGCGACTTTCGCCATTATACTTGCTACTCTTTCTTTACTTGCGACTTTCTCCACTTTACTTGCGAGTTCCCCTTCTTTACTTGCGACTTTCATCACATTACTTGCGACTCTTTCCTTTACTTGCGACTTTCACCACATTACTTGCGAGTTCCCCACCTTTACTTGCGACTTTGCTCACCTTACTTGCCTGGCTCATCTTTACTCCACAAAAAAAGGAACTAAAAGTATTGTTCATACTTTTAGTTCCTTATCACTCAACTTTTTCGTTCAGCCATTTGCTCTCGTGTATAGATAATGCGCATTGGATTGCCGCCGACCATACTGCCAGCCGGGACATCTTTATGCACAAGTGTAGCTGCGGAAACAATTGCGCCATCACCAATGACAACACCAGGCAAAATGGTAGAATTGGCACCAATCATGACTTCACTGCCAATTTTCACATCCCCTAAACGATATTCTTCAATTAAGTATTCGTGAGCTAATATCGTGGTGTTATAGCCGATGATGGTATTATCTCCGATTGTAATTCTTTCAGGAAACATGGAATCTGGCATCACCATCAAGGCAAGTGATGTCTTTTCACCAATCTTCATATGTAAAAACGTACGATAAATCCAATTTTTCATACTCATAAACGGCGTAATGCGGCCAATTTGAATAAAAATAAAGCATTTCATTACTTTCCAAAATGACACCGTTTGATAAACTTTCCATAATGAGTTTGCACCTTGAACAGGGTATCGTTCCGTCCTTCTCATCAGATTAAGACTCCTCCACAATCGTTAATAGGTCAGACATATGCTGTAAAATATAGTCCGGATTAAACTGTCTTAAAAAATCTTCTCCTTTGATGGACCATGCGACACCAGCTGTTTTCACACCTGCATTTTTTCCTGCTTCAATATCATGATAATTATCTCCAATCATCATGACATCTTCTTTATCTACACCCAATTTTTCGATGGCTAGTAGTACGGGCTCTGGATCAGGCTTTACATTTTTCACACTGTCCACACCAACCCAAAATTCAAATAGATGTTTTGCCCCCATTAGAACTAATCCTTTTTCGATCGTATCCCGTCTCTTGGTTGAAACGATTGCTAGACGGATGCCTTTTTCTTTGAGTTTTTCTAAAGTATGGACTACTCCGTCGTATTCTGTCACTAATGTGTCATGATTGGCATAATTCCATTGTCGATATTTCTCAATCATTTCGTCGACTTCATCCGGCGTTAATTGTTCAAAGGTTTCTTTTAATGACGGACCTATGAAATCCATGCAATCTTTTGGCGAATATTGCCCAGGAAATCTTTCCTCTAATACATTCATAAATGTCTGGATAATTAAATCATTTGTATTTAATAACGTTCCATCAAAATCAAACAGCAAGGCTTTCATACGAATATTGCAACTCCTTTATCTCTTTACGAGCTCCATTTATTGCTTACTTTTTCTTCCCTTTGTTCTTAACATTTTTTTTCGTATTATGATTAGTATTTTTCTCGACATCAAGATAGCGAACAACAGGGCGAACCTTCATTCTTCTGTAAACAATGAAAATAATACCGAACACAATTGCTAATATCGAAACAACTTGGGCAGAACGCAATTCCCCAATCAGATACAGACTGTCTGTTCTCATGCCCTCAATATAAAAGCGACCGATTGAGTACCAGATCATATAACTGAAGAAAATTTCTCCTCGATGTAAGTTCACTTTTCGGAAAGAAAGTAGAATAATCAGACCAATTACATTCCACATTGATTCATATAAGAACGTTGGATGAACATATGTACCAAGATCTTGAACATACATCTGTTCAATAATCCAATTTGGAATCATTAGATTTTCCAAAAACTCACGGGATACTGGTCCACCATAGGCTTCCTGGTTCATAAAGTTGCCCCAACGGCCTATAATTTGTCCAATTAAAAGACTCGGTGCAAGTATATCTGCTACCTTTAAAAAACTAAACCCTTTTTTCTTGCAGAATATATAAGCTGTAATTACAGCACCAATTAAAGCACCATGAATGGCGATACCACCATTCCAAATTTGAATAATTTTCTCTGGATTAGCTCCGTAATACTCCCATTTCATCGAAACATAATAAATGCGAGCAGAAATAATCGAGATTGGAATCGCCCAAATCAACATATCCGCTAAAAAATCTTCAGGCAATCCTCTTTTTACAGCCTCTCGTTGTCCTACAAAATAGGCCAGGACAATTCCGAGAGCAATTAAGATTCCATACCATCTTACTTCAATGCTCCCAAGTGAAAAAGCAACCGGGTTGATTGCAAGTAATACCTGTTCCATTCAAATACCCCTCTCGTCTTTAAAGCAACGTTTCTAAAAGTTAGTTAATAGTCATCCATTTCATCCTGAATTGCAATCACTTCGTCTAATCTTCTAGAAAATTCTTGTGCCGCGTTCACACCCATTTTTTTCAAACGGTAATTCATGGCAGCCACTTCTATAATTACAGATACGTTTCGCCCTGGTTGAACAGGAATCGTCAACTTGGTAATATCTGTATCAATAATTTTCATTTTTTCTTCATCCAAACCTAATCGATCATAGGTTTTTTCCGGATCCCAGTTTTCCAACTCAATAATCAATGTAATTCGCTTTGTAGGACGGATAGCACTTGCTCCAAATAGCGTCATAATATCAATGATACCAATACCTCGAATTTCTAACAGATGCTCTAATAGAGGTGGTGGACTTCCGATTATTAAGTCTTCAGTTTCTTGTCGAATTTCTACACAATCGTCAGCAACCAGTCTATGGCCTTTTTTAATAAGCTCAAGTGCAGTTTCACTTTTCCCTACGCCACTTTTCCCGATGATTAATACCCCAATTCCATATACATCGACAAGAACACCATGAACTGCTGCGGTAGGCGCTAACTCACTTTCTAGGTAATTGGTAAGTCTACTTGAGAAACTAGATGTTTTCATGGAAGTACTTAATACGGGAACATCGTGTTCATTGGAGGCTGTAATTAACTCAATAGGAACTTCTAAACCTCTAGAAATCACAATAGCAGGAGTTTCCTGTGAGCACAGCTTCAGCATTCGTTCCTTTTTCAATTCAGTTGGGAGCATTTCAAAAAATGATAATTCAGTTTTTCCGATTAGCTGAACTCGATTGGCAGGATAGTGTGTAAAATAGCCTGCCATTTCAAGTCCTGGTCTTGAAATATCACTCGTTGTAATATAACGGCCAATTCCTTCCTGCCCACTTACTACCGTTAAATTGAATTTTTCTATGACTTCTTTTGTCGAAACTTGAATGATCATTACCCCCTAGCACTTTCTACTTCTTACTATTGACATATAGTACCTATTTTAGCATGTTACCGATAGATTGTATTTAAATTAATCTTTTTCCAAACTATCTAAAACCCACTTCACACTCGTAAACTTAGAAAAAACTTCCGATTCCTGACAACCATAAGGATTCAAAACGACCTCAAGCTGTTACCCATAATGACAAATCAGTGTTCAATCGTAAAGAAAAAATAAAAGGAGGTGTCTCATATATGAATGAGACACCTCCCTTCTCTTGCAATGTAGTGACAATCAAAAAAGCCACATAATTTATTAACACTTGAGCCTGCTTTCGTCTTATACGACTTCACCTAAAAGCATTCTTCACCATTAGGAAGCATTAAACTGGGCTAACGCCGTGCTTTCGTTCAGTGAATGTCAGCTCTTTTGACTTATAGGCATCTAGACGAAGCTCCAACGTCTTGCGCAGCTCATTTGGTTGAATGACATCGTCGATAATCAATTCAGAGGCAAGGCGATACACATCAATTTCTTTTCTGTATTCTTCGCGCTGTTGTTCAATAAATGCTGCCTGCTCCTCTTTTGGTAGTGCTGCAATCTTGTTGGCATACACTGCGTTAACAGCAGCTTCTGGACCCATTACGGCGATTTGAGCGCCTGTTAATGCAATACATACGTCCGGTTCAAATGCAGGGCCTGCCATCGCATATAGACCTGCACCATATGCCTTGCGGACAATAACCGTAATTTTCGGCACTGTCGCTTCACTCATCGCAAAAATCATTTTCGCACCGTGGCGGATAATGCCCATTTTCTCTACCTGAGTACCGATCATGAATCCCGGAACATCTGCTAGGAAAATGAGCGGAATATGGAAGGCGTCACATAGGCTAATAAACTTCGCAGCCTTGTCTGCCGAATCAGCGAACAGTACGCCCCCCTTTACCCTAGGCTGATTCGCAATTATGCCCACAGACTGTCCATTAATGCGGGCGAATCCAGTGATGATTTCAGCGGCGAACAGCTTCTTCACCTCACAGAATGAACCTTCATCAATAATTCGGTCGATTAAGTCATACATATTGAATGCCGCATTTTGATTGGCTGGAATAATTTCCTCAAGAGACTTTTCAAAACTGGAGGGCAGCTTTGGCTCCTCCACGTTTGGCTTGTTTTTGAAGTTATCCGGGAAATAGCTAAGGTATTGTCTTGCATAGGCAATTGCCTCTTCCTCGGATTTTGCTAGGACATCGCCGCAGCCTGAAATCGAACAGTGCATTTTTGCTCCACCCATTGTTTCAAGATCCACCTTTTCCCCGATTACCATCTCGGCCATACGAGGCGACCCCAGATACATGGAAGCATTTCCTTCTACCATGACCACAACGTCACAGAAGGCCGGAATATAGGCACCGCCTGCTGCTGAAGGACCAAATAACAGACAAATTTGCGGGATGCGGCCGGACAATTTCACTTGATTATAAAAAATACGGCCAGCTCCTCTGCGACCTGGGAACATTTCCAACTGATCCGTGATACGAGCACCAGCCGAGTCAACTAAATAAAGTAAGGGAACCCCCAGCTTTTCGGCTGTCTCCTGGATGCGGATGATTTTTTCAACCGTCCGTTTCCCCCATGAACCTGCTTTCACTGTTGAATCATTTGCCATTACACATACAGTCCGTCCGTGAATTTTCCCGATACCTGTGACAACGCCATCTGCAGGTAGGTCGCCTGCAAGTACATTGGCAAACGTTCCATCCTCAGCCTGTAGCCCTTCGTCGAATAGCAGCTCTAGGCGATCGCGAACAAATAATTTCCCCTGTTCCTTATTTTTTTCATGATATTTTATATGGCCGCCCTTTAACACGGTATCCTTCATTTCTTCATGTTTGTTATGATCTGTTAAATTATTCATTTCTCCCATCCCCCTTTTATTTGCCACTGTATACCGGTGAGCGTTTTTCCTTAAAAGCCCTCAAGCCTTCTAGGCGGTCTTCCGTATGAAGTAATCGGTTATAAGCCAAGGATTCTATCTGTAATCCAGTAGAAATATCCGTCTGCATCCCCTGATTGATTGCAGTCTTTGCCTGAATGAGTGAAAGAGGTGCATTTTTCGCAATCTCCCGGGCCAGTTTTTTTGCCTCTTCCAGCAATTCCTGAGGTTCGGTCATGTACTCAATGATTCCATACTGGTAAGCTTCCTCTGCAGACAGTCGACGAGCTGTATAGATAAGCTCCTTTGCCTTTCCCATACCAATAAGACGAGGAAGTCGTTGTGTCCCACCCGCTCCTGGAATAATGCCTAAAGCTGTTTCGGTCAATCCAAGTTTTGCCGTGCTGCTGGCCATACGGATATCACATGCGAGGGCAAGTTCCAAACCTCCACCCAAAGCCACACCATTGATCGCTGCAATTACTGGCTGGGCGAGCACTTCGAAATGATTCACCGTTTTGCCGATGAGTGCGATGGTTTTACGGGTTTCATCCTCATTCATTCCACTGCGTTCCTTTAAATCCGCTCCTGCACAGAAGGCTTTTTCTCCGTCGCCCGTCACAATAACAGCACGGATGGAACGATCATAGTGGATTGCTTCTAATGTCTCGTTAATTTCATGTAACATTTGAACAGATAAGCTATTTGCAGCCTCCGCTCGTGTCAACATGACAAGTGCTACGTTATCTTGCACCTCTACTGTTACGAACTTCGCCATGATTCTTCCTCCCCTCGTGCAACAGCCACCAGCTTTGATGATAGCTTTTTACCGATAATTTCTTCTATTGATAGTGCCGTTTGCTGAATTTTTTTTAGGTTGACCCCTGTTTCAATACCCATCTCATGCAATAAATACAAGAGATCCTCGGTTGCTACATTGCCCGATGCCCCCTTTGCATACGGGCATCCTCCAAGTCCACCAATCGAACTATCAAATTTTGTAATGCCATGCGTTAGACTTGTCAGAACATTTGCTAATGCCGTACCTCGTGTATCATGGAAATGCATCGCCAGTTGCTCTGCCTTGAAATGGCGCAGCATTTCCAGCAGCAGTGCATTCACTTGTGTCGGTACGCCGACGCCGATTGTATCTCCCAGCGATATTTCGGAAATCCCCATATCAAATAGTTTTTCCGCCACATATACGACCTGTTCTGGTTTTGTATAGCCATCATATGGACAGGAAATGACAGTAGAGATATAGCCTCGCACCGTCTTTCCTGCTGCTAGCGCACCATCAACGACCTCCTTTAAAACAGGAAATGTCTCAGCTATTGATTTATTGATATTGGATTTGTTGTGACCTTCACTTGCCGACATGAAAATACTCACTTCATCGACACCAGCATCAAGCGCCCGTTCCAGCCCCTTGCTGTTCGGTACAAGTGCAGCGTAAGTAATATCGGTGTTTCTCTTAATCTCTTTGAGAACCTCTACTGCGTCCGCCAGCTGTGGTATCCATTTTGGATGCACGAAGCTCGTTACTTCAATGTAATCGAGCCCCGTATCACTTAAACGGTTAACAAGCTTGATTTTCTCCTCAGTCGGAATAAAAGTCGTTTCATTTTGCAACCCATCGCGTGGTCCTACTTCTTTTATTTGCACTTGCTTTGGCAGCTGCATGGACTACACTCCCTTATTCGATTTCGACAAGATCGTCGTCTAGGTTGATAAAATCACCTTCGGCAGCAATAATTCGTTTTACTGTACCTGCTTCTTCCGCAGCAATCGGAATCTCCATTTTCATGGATTCCAGAATGACAACGTCCTGGCCAGCTTCTACTTGCTCTCCTTCTGATACTAGAATTTTCCATACTGTACCTGCCATACTTGCTTTTACTATTGTCATAAATTATCCCTCCGCTTAAAATAGAATGCGACAGAAGTGGCACGCATTAGATAACGACTCGCCAAAGTTCAATCTTTCGAGCCTCTTCTTGTCTTATTTACCGACTGTTGTTGCTTTTGGTAAATAGTATTCCTCTACAAACTTCGTCGTTGTCACGCCAGATAAGAACTGCTCATGCGTTACCGTTTCAAGAAGCATTGGTATGTTCGTTTGAATTCCCTCGACCACATAGTTCCTTAAAGCATCAGCCAGTCTAGCACAAGCTTCTTCACGTGTCGCTCCAAATACTACGAGTTTCCCAATCATAGGATCGTAGAAAGGTGTAACATCGCTCCCGGATTCCACTGCTACTTCATGTCGAATTCCTTCACCTTTAGGTAATACAAGATTTGTAATTTTTCCTGGTGAAGGGAAGAATGTAACCGGGTTTTCCGCGTATATTCGCACTTCGATCGCATGCCCTTTTTTCTGGATGTCTTCTCTTGTGAAGGCAAGTTTCTCACCTTTTGCCAACTTCAGCTGCTGCTCGACAAGATCAAGTCCCGTAATCTCTTCTGTTACTGGATGCTCCACCTGTAGTCTCGTGTTCATCTCAAGGAAGTAGAAGTTTTGGTCATGATCTACCAAAAACTCTATCGTTCCCGCATTTGTATAACCGATATGCTTCGCCGCATCCACTGCCGCATCAAGCATTTTTTTACGTGTTTCTTCTGATATGAACGGTGAAGGTGCTTCCTCCACGACTTTCTGATTGCGGCGCTGGATTGAGCATTCACGCTCGTATACCGGTACGACGTTGCCATGCGCATCAGCTAGCACCTGTACTTCTACATGATGTGGCTGTGCAATAAATTTTTCGATGAACATTGTGCCATCTCCAAAGAAGCTTTGTGCACGTTTTTGATTGCCTTCAAATGCCTTTTTCAGCTCTTCTTCATTGTTGACTAACTGCATGCCAATCCCACCGCCGCCTGCAGATGCCTTCAGCATAACTGGATAGCCTATCTCTTGTGCAATCTTTGCCGCTTCGTCCGCATCCTTAATTGGATCATTCACCCCTTGCACAATGGGTACCCCTGCCTGCTCCATTATTTTGCGAGCCTCAATCTTTGAGCCCATTGCCTGAATGACCTGTGATTTTGGTCCAATGAAAGTTAGCCCGGCTTCCTCTACACGATTGGCAAAGGCTGCATTCTCTGACAACAGTCCATATCCAGGATGTACTGCATCGGCACCAGTTTGCTTTGCCACATCTAAAATGGCGTCTATATTCAAATAGCTAAGTGCTACTTGCGGTTTACCGATACAGAAACTCTCTGTTGCTTCTTTCACATGAAGACTGTTTGCATCCGCTTCCGAATAAATTGCCACCGTTTCGATTCCTAATCTTTTGCAAGTGCGAATAATGCGACGTGCGATTTCGCCACGATTGGCAATGAGTATTTTTTTGAACATACTTCATCCTCCCTACTGCAATGTTTTCGCGAAGCCCGCGAATTGTTCTCGAAGTTTGAATTTTTGAATTTTTCCCGAAGCCGTCATTGGATAGCTGTCGATGAAAAAGATATACCTCGGAATTTTATGCCACGATATTTTTCCAGTGCAAAATTCCTTTATTTCCTCTGCTGTCGCTAACTGCCCTTCCTTCAAGATGATCCAGGCCACAGCTTCCTCTCCGTACTTCTCATCCGGGACACCTGTTACCTGGACATCCAGCACTTTTGGGTGTTGATACAGGAATTCTTCTATTTCGCGTGGATAAATATTTTCTCCCCCACGAATAATCATGTCCTTCAGTCGTCCTGTAACACGAACGTATCCATTTTCATCCATCGTGCCAAGGTCACCCGTATGAAGCCAGTTGTCTGAGTCAATCGCCTCTTCCGTCGCTGCAGGGTTACTATAGTAACCTTTCATCACCACATAGCCTCGAGCACAAATTTCTCCTTGTTCTCCTCTTGGAACCTCATCATTCGTACCTGGCTTCATAATTTTCACTTCTACATTCGGCAAAGCCCGGCCAACTGTCTCAACTTTAAGATTCAATGGGTCATCTGCACGTGTTTGTGTGATTACTGGCGAAGATTCAGTCTGACCATAGCAAATTGTCACATCTTCCATTCCCATTATATTGATGACGTTCCTCATCACTTCAATTGGACAGTTGGAACCTGCCATGACGCCTGTTCGTAATGATGATAGATTAAATTCCATAATATTCGGTAAATTTAGCTCACTGATAAACATGGTCGGTACCCCGTGAAGCGCAGTACATTTCTCTTTTTCTACCGTTCGTAGTACTTCCTCTGGGTTGAATTCTTGAACAGGTACCATTGTGCCCCCTGCTGAAACAATAGCCAAAGTACCGATCACGCAGCCGAAGCAATGGAAAAACGGTACAGGGATGCATAGGCGGTCTTCGTGTGTTAGCTTCATGCATTCTGCAATATTAATAGCATTATTGATTAAGTTGGAATGTCTGAGCATAACACCTTTAGGAAAACCAGTCGTCCCTGATGTATATTGAATATTGATGACATCTTCATATGTTAAGGTTTGTTTGCGCTGCTCTAGTTGCTCATCTGATACCTCGCCACTCTTCGCCATAAATTCCTCATAGCTGAACGTCCCAGGATAGTGCTTATCACTAATTACTATAACGGTTTTCAAAAGCGGCAAACGCTCACTTTGCAAATGACCAGGTTCTGAGTATTTCAGCTCCGGACACAGTTCATATAATGTGTCAATGAATGAATGATCCCGAAATTGGTCAATTAGTATAATCGCTCTTGTATCCGATTGCTTGAGTAAAAATTCCAGTTCACTTGTACGGTAATTTGTATTGACTGTTACTAGCGGTGCGCCCATCTTCCCGGAACCAAACTGAAGCACTGGCCACTGGGGTACGTTCGTCGTCCATACCGAGAAATGATGCCCTTTTTCAAGTCCGATAGCCATTAAAGCTTTCGCCACTAAATCACTTTCTTTATGGAACTGGGCATAGGTCATCCGTAAATTACGGTCTGCATAAACTAATGCCTCTCGTTCTGGAAATTGTGCGCACCTTTCTTCTAATAACTCGCTAAGCGTTTGATAAACCAACTCTGCCATACGCAATCCTCCCCTTATTCATTTGCCAAAGAACTAACAGCCTAGTACACGTGAAATGACAACTCGCTGGATTTCCGATGTTCCTTCCCCGATTTCCATCAGTTTGATATCACGTAAATGACGTTCAACATCATATTCGGCCATATACCCATACCCGCCATGAATTTGGATAGCCTGGTTACAAGTACGGAAACCCATCTCGGAGGCAAATAGTTTTGCGTATGCTGCCTCTTTTTTGAACGGCTTGCCTTGATCCTTCAACCATGCTGCCTTCATAACCATATTGCGCGCCAATTCGATTTCCATCGCCATATCCGCTAATTTGAACTGGATTGCCTGTAATTTAGAAATTGATTTTCCAAATTGCACACGTTCCTTGGAATATTGCAGTGCTTTTTCAAAAGCCGATTGCGCAATCCCGACAGATAGTGCAGCGATTGAAATACGACCGCCATCCAATGTATTTAAGAACTGACCGAACCCTTTCTTTTCATCTCCAAGTACATTTTCTCGAGGTACACGGACGTTTTCCAAGATAATTTCACAAGTATTCGATGCACGAACACCCATTTTCTGATAATCCGAACGAATCGTTACACCTGGTGTGTCAGTTGGTACAATGATCGCCGTGATGATGTTTTTTCCTCGATCATCCTTCCCCGTAACAGCTGTTACAACAACCTGACGCGCATAGCTAGCATTCGTAATCCAGCATTTCTCTCCGTTAATAACCCATTCATCCCCATCGATGTAAGCTTTGGTCCTTGTGCCCCCTGCATCAGAGCCTGCGTTCGGTTCTGTCAGTCCAAACGAGCCCAAAGTTTTCCCTTCCGCCATAGGAACGAGAAATTCCTTCTTTTGCTCTTCTGTTCCAAAGTTATAGAAAGGTGCTGCTCCTAAGCTTACAGCCGCGGCATAGCTCAAGCCCGTACCTCCACATGCACGCCCAATTTCCTCTACGGCTAATGCATAAGAAATTGTATCTCCTCCTGAACCGCCATATTCTTCAGGGAAAGGTATGCCGAACAAGCCAAGCTCAGCCATTTTATCGAAGCTTTCTTTTCTAAATTCATGCTTTTCGTCCAGTTCACGTGCGTACGGAGCAATTTCTTCCTGTGCAAATTCCTTCACCATATCGCGAATCATTTGTTGTTCTTTTGTCAATTCAAAATTCATCCCTTATTCCCCCTTTGATTTTTTGGACTAATTCATCTGGTACTGACTAGTCGGTTTGTACGTGATTTTAAAAAAACCAGGCTCCATTGACTGGCTAACTACTTCTACCTAAATTAGGTATTTTTTTGCTCTTGCTTCCTGCATCCCTTGCTCTGTCATAATCCCTCTGAGAATTAAATCATTAAAATGGCGTGTAATCTGCTCCATTGTCAGGCTGCCGTTCTGCCGGTACCATTTATAGGTCCAGTTCACTAATCCAATGATGGCCATTGTCGTGATTGTAGTGGAAATGTCTGACCGGAAATGGCCGCTTTTCTTTCCATCCTCAATCACCTGTTCAATCAGCTTCCGGTATTCTGTTCGCTTTTCCTTGATGATATTTTTATACTCTGGCGGTAAATAAGCGCTTTCATCATAGAAGACAGTAATATGGCGCTGATATACATCAAATACATTTGTAAACGCATACAACATGGCGCACACTTTATCGATAGGTGTTTCATTTTCGTCATATGCTTTTTTCGTTTGTTTTAACACATGAGATATGAACACATCATGTATTTCATATAACAAAGCATCCTTCGATTTGAACTTATGATAAAATCCACCCTTGGAAGTTCCGGCTGTTGCGACAATTTCATCTACCGACACACCGTGGTATCCTTTATGCCGGAAAAGATCCAGTGCCGTATCAATAATTCGTTCCTTTAAAGACTGTACGACCAATTTTTCTCCCCCCATCTATCACCCCTTAGACTTCAGGAATCATTTTAGTTTTGTTAAATATTACTATTTCAAATATAGCATTCATCCATTTCTCAGTCTAGTAGATTTGCACAAAAATCATCGAATATACCTATTTATTCTACTTTAAGACATGTTTTTTCGACTATCATTTCAATCTAGATACCTAGATTTCTGTTTAAGAAGTTTCATTCCTTGATTCAAATTCAAGTACAGTTTAACCTGTAATATGATCGTTTCGCCCCGTCTCAAAGTCACAACATGCACTCCATTATATTCTTGGTTTCTTTATATTATGTATTGAAAATACAACATGCGAAAAAAAAGACAAAGCCATTGAATGACTTTGTCTTTTTATTTAGGAAGCGTATTATTTTTGTTGTGCTAACCAAGCAGCAGCTGCTTCCGCATCTTCACCTTGTAGTAAGCCTTTTGGCATTCCGCCACGACCATTTACGATTACATCATGAATTTCTTCTTCAGAAAGACGTCCACCAACGTCTGCAAGTGACGGTGTATTTCCCATACCTTCTAAATTACCACCATGACATGATATACAATTTGCGTTAACGAGTTCTTCACCGGCTCCAGCATCTGCACCGCCTGTAGCAGTATCACCTGTACCTGTTGTGTCCTCTGTTGTTGTATCTTCCGTACCTGTGTTAGTATCAGTTGCTTCGTCGTCACCGCCACCACACGCAGCAAGGAATAATGCTGAACCGAATACTAGTGCTAACCATGCTTTTTTCATTTTTGAACCCCTCCAAAAAGATATAAAGTAAATACAGATTACATTGGTAAGTATACCAAAGTTAGACTCTTTTGAAACCTTCTCCCAGCACCTCATAAGCATCGGAAACAATCACAAACGCAGTCGGGTCAACGGTTTTAATGATTTGTTTCAGCTTTGTGAATTCTGATTGATACACAACCACCATTAGCATAAGACGTTCTTCCCCGGTATATCCTCCAAAGGCAGGCACCTTTGTAACGCCTCGATCAATATCCGCGTAAATTGCGTCGCGGATTTCATCTTGTTTGTTAGAGATTATATACACCATTTTTGATTGGCTAAAACCTAACTGAACAATATCGATTGTCTTCGTCGTTACAAATAGTCCAATTAATGCATACAATCCCTTTTCTAGATCAAAGACTAAAGCTGCACTAATTGCAATAATACCGTCAATCAATAGAACGCTTGTACCTAACGTCAGCCCAGTATATTTTGTAATAATTTGGGCCAGTAAATCTGTACCACCAGTAGAAGCATTCCCTTTAAATACAAAACCAATACCTAGACCAACAATAATTCCCCCAAAAAGGGCAGCTAATAGTGCATTTGTAGTTAATGCCCCCATGTTGGCAAACACAATAACAAAGAATGGCAATGCTAATGTACCTACAAATGATTTTAGCCCGAAATTTTTGCCTAATACGAATACACCAGCAACGAATAGCGGAATATTAAAAGCATATTGAACAATTCCTGCATTCCATCCAAAAAGACCATTTAAAATGGTACTGATCCCACTAACGCCTCCGGAAGCTACTTGATTGGGGAATAAAAATGCATTAAATCCAAATGCTATCACCGCAGCACCGAGAAGTACATAAATGTATTCCTGTATAATATCTTTTGTAGAATTTGAGACATTATTCTTGTTTATTTTACTCATATATTTCCTCACTCACATCAAATTCTCATTTGCAAATTTCTCCTGCATGATTATAACAAACAAGCTTGAAAAAGAGAACTTTAGTAAGATGAAGGGATAGACGAATCTTGATTTGCCATTATATAAATAAGGTACTTTTCTATTTTACAGTGCATAATTAAAAAGACAGCCCTTAAAAAGGACTGTCCCACAGTATTTAATCTTCTTTAAAAATTGTAGACCATTCGTTACGTTTTTCAAGCATTTCTGCTGCTAATTCTTTTGCACCCTCTAAACTATGATTCGCAGCCCAACCACATTGTACTTCGTTACATGCAGGAACTTCTGTTGCATTGACAACATCCTTTAATGTATTTTCTAAAATCGTAAGTACTTCCTCATAGTTATCATGATTAATCATTGTTAAATAAAAACCTGTTTGACATCCCATTGGACTCATATCAACAACGTGTTCTGTATGGTTGCGAATATTTTCTGCCATTAAGTGCTCAATTGAGTGAAGAGCATCCATTTTCATATGATCGATATTTGGTTGTTTAAATCGAACGTCATATTTGAGGACAATATCCCCATTTTGTCCTTCTTTCGTTCCTGCAAGGCGAACATATGGTGCAGCAACTTTTGTATGATCTAAATTAAAGCTTTCTACATTCATTATAGGCATTCTAAAACCCTCTTTCTAGTATTGTTGATAGTATACATTCTCGTTAAATAGTTTGATTTATCAAACTACTTATCTTTCTATTTCATTTTACAAGAGAAAGCTATTTTTTGTCACTTGAGGGATATCATTATTTCTATAGATGCAACTATACTAAATATTTTTCAAACCATGATACGATTTGTTCTAAACGTTCAATTCGTAAATTTGGCGTTCCAGTACGAGATAGATTATGGTTATTATCTGGGAAGCGAACAAAGCTCGTTTCTTTCCCCATCGATTTTAACGTAATATATAACTGCTCGGCCTGTTCAATCGGGCAACGGAAATCTAGTTCGCTATGCAAGATTAATAGAGGTGTTTCGATATTTTTGGCATATTTCAAAGGTGAATGCGCCCATAGTTTTTCTGGGTCCATCATATCTGTCCCAATTTGCCATGGAGTGAAATAATAGCCGATATCCGATACACCAAAGAAGCTTATCCAGTTTGAAATACTGCGCTGAGTAACGGCTGCTTTAAAACGATTTGTTTGTCCGACAATCCAGTTTGTCATAAAGCCACCATAGCTGCCACCTGTTACGCCTAGACGATTCACATCGATCCATGTTTCCTCACCTAAAACATGGTCCAGACCTGCCATAATATCTTCGTAATCCCCACCGCCATAATTACCACGAACACCGTTTACAAATTCTTGGCTATAACCATGGCTACCTCGAGGATTTACATATAAAACACCATATCCCTGTGCCGCAAGCAATTGTAGTTCATGGAAAAATGAGTTTGCGTACATTGCATGTGGTCCACCATGTATTTCAACAACCAATGGATATTTTTTATCTTCTTCGAAATTGGCAGGCTTCATTAACCAGCCATGCACCTGTATATCATCTTTACTTGTGTAGACAATTGGTTCTGGTTTTGAAAGCTTCACTTCATTTAACCATTCATCATTGAAATGCGTTACTTGCGTTCTTTCACCTTTTGCAATTTCATAAACAAATAACTCACCAGGGAATGTAGGATCAGAAACAGCAATTAAAGCTAATTGTCCGTCCTTCGAAATCGCATAGTCATAGACATGCTCTCCTTCTTTTGAAGCAGGATATATCGCTCCTTCTAAACTAGCGTAATATACCTGCACATCTCCTAAATTCGAAAGCTGGAAGTACAGATCATTTGTTTCTGTCCAAACGATGCTTGGCGCATATACTCCTTGCTGCGTATCTGCAACCGCATAATCGCCAACAGGGCAATCAATGCTTTCTGTCAGATTTTGTGTCACGCCATTTTCAATTTCATATACATAAACATTCGAATGTGTAGCATTTTTAAATGAAGCATCGCTGCCCACGTAAGCAATATACTTACCATCATATGAAAACTTCGCTCCACCATAATAGCCTTCATGATCCACCAGTACGGTTTCATTTTTCGTTTCAACATCTACCAGTATTAATGGCTGTCTAAAATCATAATCTTTCTGCTCTTCGCGATTTACACCAATAATGACCTGCTTGCCGTCTGGTGAAATATCGAAAAGCGAATATGAATGGTTGCCTTCAGAAAATTGTTCGATTGTATCATCCTTTATCGAAAGGATGGCTATTTGAGAATGCACTTCTTGTTTTGTTAACCCATGCCCTTTTAAACCATCCATTTTATAGCGCATTTTGTCCACTACATAAGCTGTAGGTTTTTCTT
The DNA here is from genome assembly GCF_005491425.1 of Lysinibacillus sp. SGAir0095. NCBI lineage: Bacteria > Bacillati > Bacillota > Bacilli > Caryophanales > Bacillaceae > Lysinibacillus > Lysinibacillus sp. SGAir0095. Next base: position 3,301,255 of record NZ_CP028083.1, read on the forward strand.
TCTCTTCTTTCTCTTTTTTTGCAGCGTCATTAAATGTTCTATCTTCTTTTAGACTGCTTGTAATCCAGATTTTTTCTCCACATGGAGACCATAAAAAAGAGTTGATCCCTGATTCAACATGGGTGATTTTTTTGGCTTCACCACCGGTTTTATTCAGTATATATAATTGGTTTTTCTCATCACGATTGGAGATAAAAGCAATCTGTTCTCCATTTGGCGACCATTTTGGAGAGGAAATACGTTCATTTCCAAACGTCCATTGTGTAACTACTTTTGAATCCACATTTAAGTGATAAATGCTTGAGAAGTATTGATTTTCTTTTTCATCAATCCTTGTCTTAATAAATACAGCTTCTTTATTATTAGGGGAAAGCTGCGGATTTGTAACAGATTGAATTTTAAATAAATCCTCTTTTTCTAGTAATCTTTTTTCTGCCATTTTGTCCACCCTTTCAAAACATACTTCGATTTCCGTAATATAAAGTTTATCACTAACACCCCTTATGTCAAACAATTTTTAAAAATCAAAAAAATGTTTGGGGACCAGGTACACATACAATTATGAATATTCAGAATTGTATGTGTACCTGGTCCCCGAACAATAAAAAATGATGTCTCGTTTATGAGACATCACCTTCAATGCTTTATTTCGTTTTTAGAATTTCTTTTAATGAACGGCGCAATATTTTACCTGTTGAATTTTTTGGGAGCTCGTCCAATTGTTCGATAACTGTCGGTACTTTGTATTTTACAAGACGCTGTGCACAGTATGCTTGCAGTTCTTCAATTGTCGTGCTGTTGTCTTTTAACACAACATAAGCATGTACCGCTTCTCCGAGATTCATATCCGGCAAGCCAACAACGGCCGCTTCGACTACGTTAGGATGTGTAAATAATACTTCTTCTACCTCACGTGGATAGACGTTAAATCCTCCAACAATGATCATATCTTTCTTCCGATCGACAATATAGAAGTACCCATCCTCATCCTTTTTCGCCAAATCCCCTGTGTATAACCATTCGCCTCTAATCGCATTAGCTGTTTCTTCAGGCATTTTGTAATAGCCCTTCATCACATTTGGACCACGAACGATTAATTCGCCTACTTCACCCACAGGAACTTCTGTGCCGTATTCATCGACTACTTTGTTCTCAACGTTTGAAATTGACATGCCAATTGAACCAGCTTTTCGTTCACGATCAAGTGGGTTAAAGCAAGTGACAGGGGAAGCCTCAGAAAGACCATAGCCTTCCGACACTTTTACTTTAAACTTCTCTTCAAAATCATAAAGAACTTGTACTGGTAACGGTGCTCCACCAGATACAGCCAATCGTAAATTCGAGAAGTTTTCTGCCTCCCCATCAAATTGATAAAGGAAATTATACATTGTCGGAACACCTGCAAAAACAGTGGCATTTTGGCTTCCAGCAAGTTCATAAATTTCACCTGGACTAAATCGAGGCGCTAATAGAACAGTAGCTCCTTGAAGAAGTGGTGCATTTACGACAACCGTTAATGCAAATACATGGAATACCGGCAATGTTGCAATGACACGATCTTCAGGCGTCATACCTAAATATTCGCCAACATCTCGTGCGTTTGAAAATAGGTTGCGATGTGTTAACATAGCTCCCTTTGGATATCCAGTTGTTCCTGATGTGTACAAAATAATCGCTACATCATCTTCTTCTACTGGTACAGGGTTAACTGTGTTTTGTGCAGAAGCTAGAATTTGAGAGAATAAATGCGTTTTCTCTTTCGCACGATTTGATAGCGCATTCAATTTTTCGGCTATATCTTCGCTCGTTTCACAAATAATACAGTTTTCTACCTGTGGTAATGCCTTCACCCCTACTTCCACTAAAGGCAGTAGCATATCAAGTGCAATAACGGTCTTTACATCGCCATTTTGAATGATATAAGCAATTTCATCTTGCGTGTACATCGGATTTACAGGAATTGCAGTTGCTCCGATTCGCATAGTTGCATACAACGAAATTAAGAAATGTGGAGTATTGCCTAACAAAAACGCCACATGATCTCCTTTTTCTACCCCTAGTTGTTGAAGACCAGCTGCAAATCGACTAACTGTTTGCTCAAATTCACCGTATGTAGTGTCTCTCCCTAAAAAATGATATGCATGTTTTTCGGGTTGTTCTAATGCGGTTTGTCGAACACGTTCAACTAAATTCAAAACACCCATCCCCCTTTGCATTTGTGCCCCGTTGTCCATTTAAATGAAAACGAAGTGAAAATGAATAGATATTCATTTACCAGATATTATAAATTAAATATTCTAATAAAACAATAGAGTATCTTGTTTTATGACGTATTTTTTATCGAAAAATAAATATTATTCTATTAATAACGTTTTTTTTGTTATTCCCTTACATATGCGATATATCGCCATCTAATCAGATTATAATAGATAATTTCAATGATAACCAAGAAGACAAAGGCAAAGACAACCTCTTTTACTATCGAAACATTCACAAAATTTCTCATTATATTTTGAAGAGCAAAAAATGCAAATAGACTGTGGCATAGAGCAACTCCCCACGGTAAAAAGAATTGAGGAAGCAAAAGTTTTGTTACCAAGGATTTCAGCTCTGAATTTGAGATGCCCATTCGTTTTAAGACATCGAATTTCTTCTTCTCTGCCTCTAAGTTCGTGTGCAATCTAAAATAGATAAAGCTTCCTGCCGCCAATAAAAACACAGCTGCTACCAGTAACCCAACTAAAGTGAATAATGAATAGGTAGATAATATATAAGAATAATTCAATCCTGCATTTTCAAAATAATAAGGCAGTTTGTACTCTTCTTCTACATATTCTTCTGCTACTTCCTGTTGAATCGATAACCCGACCTCATCCGCTTCAATCCACTGCGGAATATCAAATGTAAACAAATGATAGCCTGGCTCGAAATGCGGAAAACCACTATATGGCCTTATCAATCTTCTAAAATCAACATCACTTACAATAATCGAATTTAACCCGACAATAGACGAAGGAAAAATAAGCTCCGGATATACTTGATCAATGGTAATTCTTACATCGTTTTCAAGCAGAACCGTTTCCACCTTCTTCTTAGCTAATTCTTTAATGGAATCCTTCGAATAGGGAATAAACATTGCTTCCCCTCTAGACAAACGAACCATTGGAAAACCGTAAGAAAACAACAAATTATTAATATCGGACTCTTTAAAAACCTCTACTTCAAAACTTGTAAAGGAGGATGTCTGCTTTAATACGGTAAACCTTGTTAGATGATACGATAATCCCTTATCCTCTAGCTCAGTTATGAGAGAAGAAATATGCTCTCGTTCCATTGGATTATCAATATGTCCTTTGTAAATTAAACCCAAAGGATTTAACTTATCATATTGAGAGGTGTAGGATGACAATGTAGCAAGTAAACCAATGGATAAAAAGGCCATGGTTGTTACAATCGTCATCACGAAAAACATTTTCCCATTATTTTTCAGGATAAAAGATTGCTCTGCCATTGGAAGCATTCTTGATTTTTTCCAGTACATTAACCTTCTATTTTTGATTCTATCCACAAAATACTGGGTCGTATCTGTAAAAAACAAATAAGTGCCCAGTGTGATCAATATAGGAATAAAAACAGAAAACATAATCATATTGGACTTTGTAGTCAATAATGCTAAACCATATCCACTAAGGATAAAAACAATCCCAAGAATGGCTTTTCTTTTCGTAAAGTCGACATCAATTTGGATATTTTTGTATCCATTTAATAAATCAATTACCTTTTTTTCAGGTGAAAATTGAACACTAAATAAAGAAATAAGAATAAATGCACTAAAATATACAGCAATGGTTAATAGGAACGGCTCCCATGAAAGATATAAAGGCAAATCCTCCAACATGAGAATTTCACGAACGATCATAAAGAAGAACTTTGAAAAAGAATATCCAAAAATAATGCCGAGAATAATTGAAATGAAGCCAATAATGATGGTTTCTAAAAAAATCATTCTTGTAAGCTGTTTTCTTTCCATCCCTAAATGAATCAAAATAGCAAATTCCTTTGCCCTTGCCTCCAAAAAGGCTTTCATGGAATAAAAAATAAAGAACCACGAAAACAAGACTAAGATGATTTCAGCCACAACCATCCATATAATGGGTACATTTCCCAAAAAACCATTTTCAATTTCAGGGTGAAACATCAGCATAGAGTAAATAAAAAATACTAATACCGAAAAGAAACTGGCCATAAAAAATGCCGCATAGATTCGGATATTTCGAATGACATTACGGTAAGCGAATTGATGAAAGGTCACCTACTTGTCCTCCTCCTAATAAACTGAGTACATTTAGTATTCGTTGGAAAAATGTTTGGCGCCTGTCATCACGATGAATCTCATTGAAAAACTCCCCATCCTTTATAAACAGTACCCTATCACAGAAGCTCGCTGCAATCGGATCATGCGTCACCATTATAATGGTTGCTTGCTTTTCTCTGTTAATATTGCTTAACAGCTCGAGTACTTCACGGGAATTGTTCGAATCTAGATTCCCAGTAGGCTCATCAGCTAAGATCATGGCAGGTTCATGAATTAATGCTCGCGCAATCGCCACTCTTTGTGCCTGCCCACCTGAAATCTCGTTTGGTCGTTTATATAATATTGTTGTTAGGTCAAGGCGCTCAGCCAGAAGCATTAATCGCTCTTCCATTACCTTTACCGGCTGTTGATCTAAAGTTAATGGAAGCACAATATTCTCTTCAACCGTGAGCATCGGCAATAAATTAAAATCCTGAAATACAAAGCCAAGCTCCCGTCTTCTAAAATAGGCTAGCTCTGTACTGTTTAAATTTTGCGGTTTTACATCATTGAAAATAATTTCTCCCGATGTAGGACGATCAATCGTGGAAATGAGATTTAATAGGGTTGACTTCCCACTACCAGACGGTCCCATGACTGCTAAAAACTCTCCTTTATCAACCTCAAAGGAAAGCTGGTTTAGTGCACGATTTGTCACTTTTCCTTCATATACCTTTGTCACATCTTGTACCTGTAAAATTGACATAGTTTCATCCCTCTTTAACATAAAGTTTACTCTGGTGAAGCGGTTTAATTACACTGGAATGTAAGAGTAATCGTCGTACCTACCCCTACCTCTGATTCAATTTCAAATTTATGACCTAGCTTTTCACAAATTTCGCTCGCCAAATATAAGCCCATTCCTGTGGATTCACCTGTTTTCCGTCCGTTTTCCCCAGTGAAAAAGGCCTTCGTTACTCTTGTTAAATCGGATTTTGGTATCCCTATACCTTCGTCTCGAATTGTTAACTTTACTTCTGCATCCTTCTTTGTTGCTGTGACAATAATTCGTTTATTTTGCTCAAATGTGTACTTTACTGCATTCGTTATAAACTGACCTAAAATAAATTTTAACCACTTTGAATCACTTGCAATGACTAATTCATCATCAATTTGTGTTTCCGGGAAAACTCGTTTTGTTATAAATAAACGCTTATTTTCATTGATAGTTGCATTCACAATTTGTTTTAGGTACACTCGCTCGATTTGCATATCGTCTTCAAACTTCTCAAGACGTGCATTCATTAAAACCATTTCAAGGCCTCTTTTTATGCGATCCACTTCTTCTTGGACACTTTTTTTATCAAGAGGTGCCTCTTCCTGCAATAATAGTTCCAAAACTGATACAGGTGTTTTCATTTGGTGAATCCATTGATTTAAAAACTTTTCCTGTCTATTCTGTGAGGCATAAAGTGCATGTACCTCGTGCTGATAAACACGATAGAGCTCGTGCAGGTAGCTTTCGGTTTGAGTATGTTCAAATGACTTTGCATTTTTTTGTAATGCATCCTCCATTGTTTGAGGGAGCTGTGTAATCTTTTTAAAATAGCTTTGCCTTATAAAATACCTGAAACCTAAAAAGGAAACGATAAGAATGATGCTAATAATCATGGCGTATATGGCGGTACTCATATTTCGGAAGCCGTCTAGCCAGTAAAGCGACATAATAAATACCACAACAATCACTTCAAACACTAAGAAGGAAATATGCTCCTTTATAAATAACTTCAAGCTCATTACTGCTCCTCCGAGTTGAGAACAAAGCGATAGCCCGCTCCTCGAACTGTCTCAATGACTGAGTCAACACCGTAGTCAGCCAGTTTCTTCCGCACCCGTGTCATGTTCACATTCAGCGTATTTTCATCTACAAATGCTTGATCGTCCCAAAGCTCTTCAAGTAGTTTTTCTCGTGAAACTACCTTTGGTGCTTGTCCCATCAGTAAATCTAAAATAATGCATTCCTTCTTTTGCAAAGGAATTTCGATTTCTTTTTTGTGTAATTCCATGCGTTCAAGATAGAGCGTTAACTGACCTAAAGAGACTGTTCTTTCCTCTTGGCGTGAGGAATACTCTCCATAGGTTCTTCTTAGATGACTGCGAATCTTAGCTAAGACAATTTCATAGTTAAACGGCTTTGTTATAAAATCATCCCCGCCGTTTTCCAAGGCGAAAATTTGATCCATCTCACCTGAGCGTGCTGAAATGAAGATAATTGGACATTTTGTATGCTGCCTTAATTGTCGGCACCAATAATAACCATCATAAGAAGGTAAATTGATATCTAATAAAATAATGTGGGGAGAAAAGGCAATACTTTCTTCCACAATTCCTTCAAAATTTTGTACAATTTCAACCTCATATTGATACTTTCTTAATGTATCTGCTAAAAGGGAGGCGATTTTTTGATCGTCTTCCACGATAAAAATCCGGGTAGTTTCCATGTTTATTCCCCCATACTTGGATTGGAGTGCTAAAGATTATAATCTCAAAGGACTCAGGCTATGTATGCGCAAATTCTGATGTCTCTTTTTTATTTCCTGCTTCAATAACAGTGTATCAAAAAAGCGCTGCTCCATAAACAACAGCCTCCCTCAAGAACACTATATAAAAAAACAACTCGACCCAAAATAAGTCGAGTTGATGTTTTTTCTTATCCAGATCCCTGAAATGCCCTTCTTACCTAAACGTGAAAGCCTAAGTCCTCTGTTTTAATAGATTAATTTTAAAAAGTCTTCTTTCGTTACGGCTCCAAAATAATGGGTAGTATCAATCGCATCTAATGCTTCAGCAATGCTTGTACGGTCATATTTCACACCGACTAACAGCTTTTCAATGTCCGCAACATCGCCTACACCAAAGAAATCACCAAAGATTTTGATTTCTTCGATAATCCCTTTATTCACTTCTAGGCGAATATCGATGCCACCTGAAGGGAATCGGTTTGTTTTTTGAATATTAAAGCGTGGGGATTTTCCATAGTTCCATTCCCATTTTTGATAACGTTCTGCCGATATTTCGTGTATTTTATTCCAATCTTCGTCCGTTAACTCATAGTATTGAATATACTCTTCACCAGCGAAGATTGATTTTAAAATTTCCATTCTAAATTCTTCAATCGTCATCGGCTCTTTTAAATAGTCCGAAATATTTCCTACGCGAGAACGAACAGATTTAATGCCTTTAGATTCAATCTTGTCCTTTTTCACTTTTAACGAGGACACAACTGCATCCACATCTGTTTTGAACATTAAAGTACCGTGACTAAACATACGGCCTCTTGTTGAATATTGTGCGTTGCCGGATACTTTCCGACCTTCTGCCAAGATATCATTTCGACCAGAAAGCTCCGCATTCACTCCTAATTTCTCTAATGCATCCACAACAGGCTGCGTGAACTTTTTATAGTTATGGAAGCTGTTTCCATCATCTTTCGTTAAGAAGCTGAAATTTAGATTGTTTAAATCATGGTATACCGCGCCGCCGCCTGATAAACGTCTTACCACAATGATGCCATTTTCTTCAACATAATCTGTATTAATTTCTTCGATTGTGTTTTGGTTTTTCCCAATGATGATCGATGGTTGATTGATATAGAACAGTAGAAAATCGTCCTTCTCAATATCCATATTTCTTAATATAAATTCTTCAATTGCTAAATTTATCCGTGGGTCAGTAATCCCCTTGTTATCAATAAAATACACTATCTTCACTCCTCTATAGCCTTTATTTTACACGAAAAATTAAGAAAATCACGATATATGCCGTTTATAGTACATATCAATGATTTTCTTACAGGTTTAGCTTTTGGTTATGATTTTTTTCAATGATAGGAGAATTGCTATCCTCCTTTTACAATGGAGAATTTGCATTGTAATGCCTACTTTGCTTTATTCGGTTTTAAACTCTGTGTAAAACTTACCTGTACAAGCATAAAGAAGATTCCAATACCAATTATGCTGATTATTTGAGAGTTTCCAGAGAAAACGGAGTAATACATAAGGGCAATAGCCAAGATAAATAACCCCCAGGTAACTAAGGAGTAAATTTTATATAGACCCTTTAGCATGACGTATTTTTCACCATCATCAAATTGATCAAAATATTCTTGCTGATAGTTTTTCGATTTAGGATCTGGCAGTGTAAATGTCGGATTTGTAATTTTAATAATTTTATCACTAGGAAATAAATTAAAAAACGATACCACCATTAATACAGCGCTAACTCCAACAATATCCGGTTGACTCTCTCTTAGTAAAATAAAGCCCACAAGCGTTGCAACCGTTGCTAATGAAAAAGCAACTTGTATGTATACCGCTGCTGAGTATGCTCTCCTTTCCAACTCTAAATGATGATCATCTTCATTTTCACTTTCTACTTCAAGCAGGCTCCCTCTAACTGCATTGTTTATTTTGTATCGAGCTAATATTAAACAAAAAACAATCACTAAATTTACGATATATAACAGATTTTCTTCCATCACTTGTCCATTAAACCTAGATTTCAATTCATATAAACCATATAAGAATATTAGTGTGTATACCACCAGCATCTTCACGACAATTCCTCCTCACTAAAAATAAATACATTTTCGATTGGTTCTTTAAATACATTCGCAATTCTTACGGCAATAATTAGGGAGGGCATATATTCGTTTCTTTCAATTAAACTTACTGTCTGTCTAGAGACTCTCGCTTTTTTCGCTAGTTCGGTCTGATTAAGACCTTCCCTTGCCCGTAATTCTTTGAGTCGAGTTTTCATTTCTTCACCTCAAATAAAGAGTAAATGATTATTGTCTTTTTGACAATTATAATAGTCAAAAAGACGATGAACGGTTTCAATATCTATATATATATTCAATTCTTATCCACTTTTTCTCATCAAAGTTTGCATTACTTATGTAGGTATTATAGCTTTTGTGCTGAAAGCTTAAAAAATATTTCAACAATTATTTTTTTATAGGCAAATGGGTATTGACGATTTCAAACTGTTATAATACAATGTAAATAATTAAATCAGTAATATAACAGATGTCCAAAAGGAGGGACGAAGGCATGTTAGAAAACGTTGTGGAGTTTTTCAAAAATTTACCTGACAAAGTATGTGTACAATGTGGAGATAAAATTGAAGAACAGAGCGAATGCTACAGCAGCAATTGCGAAAAATGTAACGCTCTATAGTCGTCGTCAGTCGTTTTATTATTGATTTCTGGACTCTCATCTAAGAAAAGATGAACCTATAAGTAAACTGCTTACACAACAAACCCCTCAAAGCTCGCTCAAGCTTTGAGGGGTTTTTCGTTACAAACAGTTTTATCTTTTCTTACATAGCGTTAGCTTGAATGCTACTTTTACTAGTTAGGGTTTTGTTGGCGTTCTTCAACAGAAGATGGATGCCCTCTTCCCTCACCCGGAAATAATTTTGGTCGTTCATCAACACGATGAACGACCAAAGCATCTACGCATTATTCATGTTCGTGATTATGCTCACTTTCTTCTTGAGTGTCATGGTCACTATGGTTCATTTCCCCTTCAGTTTCAGTTTCAGTTTCAGAGGAGTCCTCATTATTGTCCATATCCATATTCATTTCCATTGATTCGTTACTATCGTCTTCTTTCACTTGGCTCATGTCTGGTTGGCCAACGATGATTTGCTGTTTTGGCATTACATGTAAACCACGTGCTGTTGTGTGCGCATACATGTAGTAGACACCATCATGATCAAATGTCGTTTCTGCCTTATAAACGCCATCAGCATCTAATTTTCCATCAATCATTTGTGCATTTTCGCGGTATCCAGATTCCCAAACCTCAAATTGAACAGACTCGGCGTCATCCACATTTTCTTTGTTTTGAGTAATATGAGCGGCTAGTTCAACTGTTTCATTTGCTGCTACTTCCTCTGGTGTTAGGATATCAACCATTACTTCTAATGCAGCTGCATCGATTGGTTCTTTATTTGTATCTACTTCATGCTCATTTGATGAGCAACCTATTAATAATGCCTGCACTGCTACTAAACTTAGTAACCATTTTTTCATGTAGATTTCCTCCATCACTCATATAATGCTAATCTATGGTTATTCCCTTATTATTTTAGTCAAAATGGGAATGTTTGAACCACCATTAGTATAACGTACTTACGTTCAAATAATTTTGATAAAATTGTGAACTAATTGAACTGCATCATTTCTAAACCGAACTAGAATCTACAATTCTCTAGAACGAAAAAAGAGCCGCCTATATTCCATAAGGCAACTCCATTTCATCAAGCATATTGGTATTCAAACATTTCTTTTAATAAATCAACAGCAATACTTTTTCCCTGTGCAACACAGTCAGGTACACTAATCCCATCATAGGAACTACCAACCAGCTTAACATTGGGCAATTCTGCAAATAAATGCTGTTTCATTACTTCCATACGTTCATCATGACCAACAGTGTATTGAGGCATTGATTCATTCCACCGTGAAACGACTGTAAAGATAGGTGCATCTTCCAAACCAATTAATTTTTCTAAATCTTTCAATACCGTTTTCTCTATATCGCTATCGGAAAGTTCAACTATGGCTTCATCTCCGACACGCCCGATGTATACACGCAATAAATCATACCCAACTGGCGCAACATCATTCCATTTATGATTACACCAAGTACACGTTGTAATGGCAATGTCACTATTTCTCGAAACAAAAAAGTTCATGGCGTCCTTATACTTCTTTGATTCTCCTTGTTTAAAAGCCATTGTAACCGTTGCTATCGTGGCATACTGCATTTTTTGAAGCCCATCTAATAAACCTGAATGTTCCAGAACCTCTTTTGCTGCATTGAAAGGTGTTGTCAGAATGACTGCGTCACATTTAATAGGTGCAATATTATTCGTATATATTTGAACGGACCCATCATTCAGTCGATCGATCGATTGAACCTTTACACCTTTTAATATGGAATTTGGAGATAATTGTGATGCCAGGGATTCAATGAGTGTTTCTAAACCATTTTGGAATGTTTGATATGTCTCAATATGTTCATTTCTTAATGTTTCCCCTGATTTTTTTAAACCAAGGATTAAACTCCGATGCTGTTTCTCAAGTTGATAAAATTGAGGAAACATTGCCTTAATGCTTAAATGGTCAATGTCCCCCGCAAACGTCCCTGCAAGTAACGGTTCAACTAAATTTTCTACAACCTCTTTACCAAAACGACGTCTGAAGAAATCTCCAATTGGCTCATCTTCATCCTCTTTTGTCTTCGGTAACAGTAAATCTCCTGCAGCACGAAGCTTACCACTTAAAGAAAATAGACCGGAAGTAATGAAGGAAGAGACATCAAGAGCCCCACCGAACGTTAACAAATTCGGGATAGGGTGCAAATTACTACCTACCGCTACAAAGGTGCGCCCATCATTATTCGGAATCATCTGCTGTTCAATCCCTAAATCCATAGCCAAATCCCGTACACTATTTTTATAGTCTAAAAAAGATTCGGGACCTCGTTCAATGATAAATCCATCTTTTTTTAAAGTCTGGATTTTCCCTCCTAAACGCAAAGATGCTTCGATTAAGACAACATCTACTGGCAAATTGTTCAGTTCTGCCTTCTTTTGTAAATAGTATGCTGCTGTCAATCCAGTGATTCCACCACCTACTACAGCAACTTTTCGTCTCTCCCCGGTCACCCTCATCACACTTCCTACATTCAATTTACTTCGCTAATTTATTATAAATGGCGTCTATCATTGCATCTATGAATAGAGGATGAGTATTTGGCATTGGCGGACGACGATAATTCGCTCCAAGCTCATCACATACCACTTTACATTCATAGTCATTATCGTATAGAACCTCTAAATGCTCTGTAACAAATCCAACTGGTACATATACAAATGAACGGAATCCTTTTTCCTCATAAAGCTCACGTGTTAAATCTTGAACATCTGGCCCCAACCATGGCTCTGGAGTTTGACCAGCTGATTGCCAACCAACTTCCACATTTTTAACACCTGTTGCTTCCTGAATCAAACGAGCTGTTTCGATTAGTTGTTCTTCATATGGATCACCAGCTTCTTTAATCTTCTCTGGTAAAGAGTGGTTAGAAACGATAAGGCAAGCTTTTTCACGTTCTTCATCAGACATATCAGCAAATGCATCATTGACTGTTTGCTTCCAATACTCAATGAACTTTGGCTCGTAATACCAAGATTCTACTGATGTTAACTGCAGATTGCTTCCTAATTTTTCAATCGTTTCTTGTGCACGACCATTGTAAGATTTGATTGAGAAAGTTGAAAAGTGTGGTGCTAATACGATCGATACTGCTTCTTCGATTCCATCGTTTATCATCGCTTCAACTGCATCTTCAATAAAAGGATCAATATGCTTTAAACCGATATATAGTTTGTATTCCACTTCATCTTGCACTTCGTTTAAACGAGCTTCCAGGCTTTGAGCTTGTTTTTTTGTCATTTCAGCAAGGGGTGAAATTCCGCCGATTGCTTTATAGCGGCTTTTTAAATCCTCTAAGTGCTCTTGTGAAGGTTTGCGGCCGTGACGAATATGTGTGTAATATCTTTCTATATCCTCTTCTTTGTATGGAGTTCCATAAGCCATTACTAATAATCCACGTACTGGTTTCAATTTTTTCACCTCTATAGTATGATTCGTTACTAGAAATAATTAACAACGTTTTCTTTATGCAAAATTATAATAATATAGTTTCATCATATCATATTTAGCCTTAGCCTAACTGGTTTACGCGTTCACGGCTATATTCATGAATCAATGTTGTAAGGCGTTTTAACACATCCGGATTTACTTCCGGGAATACGCCATGACCTAGATTAAAGATGTGGCCAGGAATTTCAAGTCCTTGATCGATAATATCTTTAGTACGCTGTTCAATAACAGACCAATCTGCAAGCAACAACGAAGGATCAAGGTTACCTTGTACAGGCTTCATAACTCCTAACTCGCGTGCTTTACGAATTGGCATACGCCAATCTAAGCCAACAACATCGATTGGAAGGTCGTTCCATTCATTGATTAAATGACTTGCACCAACACCAAACTGAATCAACGGCACATTTTCTTTACGTAGCTCTCCAAAAATACGTGTCATTACAGGTTTAATGAACACTCGGTAATCCTCTACATTTAATGCGCCTACCCAAGAGTCAAAAATTTGAATTGCTTTGGCTCCAGCTTCAATTTGTGCAGTGATATCTGCGATAATCATGTCAGCTAGCTTGTCCATTAAAGCAAACCACGCTTTTGGTTCTGATACCATGAATGATTTTGTCTTATTGTAGTTACGAGATGGGCCGCCTTCAATCATATAGCTTGCTAGTGTGAATGGTGCGCCTGCAAAGCCGATCAATGGAACATTTAATTGCTCTTGCGTTAACAATTTAATTGTTTCCAAAACAAATGGTGTATGTTCTTTCGCATTAAATTCGCCAAGTTTTTCAACATCGGCTACTGTACGAATTGGGTTCGAAATAACAGGACCTACACCTGCTTTTATTTTCACGTCAACACCGATACCCGGTAGTGGTGTTACAATGTCTTTATAAAGAATTGCTGCATCCACATCATAGTTTTCTACAGGTAATCTTGTTACATAAGCACATAATTCTGGCTGATGCGTAATTTCTTCAAGTGAATACTTTTCTTTGATTGCACGGTATTCTGGTTGAGAACGTCCTGCTTGACGCATATACCACACAGGAGTGTATTCTGTACGTTCGCCTTTAGCTGCGCGCAATAATGTATCGTTAAATGCTTTCATTTTAGTACCTTCCCCTTCAAAAATAAATTCAATTACGCTCTAGCATCTAATTAGGGTATTTTCTGTTTGGGTATTCTTTTTACAATAAATACCTTTTCGTTACTAAAGCGAAACTTTTTTCAGCAAGATAGTATTTTCTTTAAATAGCTATATTGACTGAACAATAATTGTAAATGTGTCATTGATATCCGTTTTCCAATATATACTTTTAGCAAGATAATGTATAGTTTTATCGACCAAATGTCATAAAATTGTACAATCCATTATGGTTTTTCTATCATAAGTTTTGACAAAAAAATCTTATTTTGTTCTTATTAATAAAAAGACACCGTAGAATTTTAAAAAAGGTTTAGTAATAGCTCTTTTATGGTATACCATTTATACATTCTCAATTTAAGAGGAGTCTGATTTTATGTTTATCTACTTAACCTCCGGAACTGCTGATTATATGGAAAAGCTTAGAAAAAAATATGTGCCTAAAGAACAAATGATTGTGCTGCATGGCTCTGGGAATTCTGTTCTGCTTCATGAAACAGAAGGAAAATCTCTGTTTGCGACACCGCGCAAATATGAGGTAATCGACAGCGTTAACGCTATCGAACAAACAGGCTATTTCGTTTTTAATAATATCCCCGTTTCTGATGATGGACGGCCGGTATTTGAAAAACGATTTTTAAGTCGATCCGGTGCAATTGAAAATGAACCTGGTTTTATTGCCTATCGGTTATTACGTCCTATTGCTTCTGATACGTATATCGTCCTTACTCAATGGACTGGTCCAAATTCCTTTGAAGCATGGAAAAATTCAAGAGCCTTTAAAGAAGCACATAGCAAACCAGACCGTACGACACCAGGTGTACAGCAACAGAATATTTTCAATGCTGCAAGCTATGTAACAACCTATTCAGGCAAATTAACTGAAGACAAATAAATAAAAAGAGCTGTCTCGAATAGTCGTTAAAAACGATCTTTCCGAGCCAGCTTTTTATGTTTTATACCTCAAGTGATAACCCTTTGCCTTGATTGTTTGATTGCTCATAAACCCCTTTTGCAACAGCAAGGTCATAATAGGAAGCCCCGACAGATTTAAAGAAAGTAATTTCCTCCGAATTCTCTCTGCCTGGAAGCCTGCCACTTACTAAATCCTGCAATTCCCCATAAACTTGATCGAATGACCAAATTCCTTCATTGCTCGCATCCATTAATTCTCCTGCTTCCTCCATCGCTCCGTGTAAATCATCCACTACAATTTTGGAAGCTGTGGTAATGGTTGTACGATCTATTTCATGCATATGCGGCAAGTAAGAACCAACACCATTTACATGTGTCCCAGGCTTTAAGACCTTCCCATCAAATACAGGTGTTGTAGATTTCGTAGCACAACAAATGATGTCTGCTTTACTTACGGCTTCATTGACTTCTTCTGCAATACGTATAGAGGCATTCACGCCCATTTCTTTTAATCTTTCAGCAAAAGAAGAGGCACGTTCCTTTGTTCTATTAAACAGAATAATTTCTTTTATATGACGAACTGCTAAAACACCTAAAGCTTGTTCTAAAGCCATGGCACCCGTACCGATTACAGTTAATACTTCAGCACTTTCCTTCGATAGATAATCTGTAGCAATAGCCGTCATTGCTCCCGTTCGAAGACGTGTTAAGTAAGAGGCATTCATCATGGAAAGGTGTTCACCATTTTCTGTACTCGTTAACACGATGATTCCCTGTGTTGTTGGCAAGCCCTTCTCTGGGTTAGCCGGAAAAATTGTCACTACTTTTACTGCCGCTACTTTATTTTCTAAATCTGCACTCGGCATGTAAATAGAAGTACTATTTACTTCCGGGAATTCTAATACCGTACGATGAGGTGATAGCACTTTTTCTTGTACTTTCGCTATTAATGTTTGTCGAACATCTTTGATAGCATTTTCGATTGTATAAAAGCTTTTAATCTCTTTTTCATTTAATATAATCATTCGTAACACCCCGTTGTCTAAATAATCGTCTTCTACTGGTGTACTACCTGTTCCTCACTATTTACAATTCCATCCTGACTATCTATTTTTCCAGAAGTAAATTCATCCAGCTCTTGATTGCTCTTCTCTTTTACTGCCATGACGGCAATGAAGGAAATCACAGCAGTTAATATGATATAAAGTGCTACCGGGACATAGGAATTATCAAAACGAACTAGTAATGCTGTAGCAACTAGTGGTGCAGTTCCCCCAGCAACAGCAGCACCGATTTGATAGCCTAAAGAAACCCCTGTATAACGAACCTTTGCATCGAAAATTTCGGAGAACATTGTTCCTAACACAGATGTAATCGGAGCCCAAATAATACCCAATCCAATAATCGTTGCAATTAAAAGTGTGGCAAATGTACGTTGCTCAAGTAACCAGAAATAAGGGAATGCATAAGCCATCATAGCTACTGTCCCGTACATATAAACTTTCTTACGACCAATTCTATCTGATAAACTTCCCATTACCGGCATTAAAATTGTTGTAACAATTGTACCAATCATTACAGCTACTAATACTTGTGTGCTTGTAAAGCCCAGATTATTCGTACCATATGACACAATAAAAGTTGCAAAAATATAGAATGGTGCTGTTTCTACAACTTTCCCACCGATTGCAATGAAAACTTCCTTCCAATGGTATTTAAAAATATCCACGATTGGTAATTTTGGTATTTCTCCAGATTCTTGTACTTTTTTAAATGATGGTGTTTCATCAAGTCCTTTACGAATCCATAATCCAAAAATAACTAGTACACTACTTGCGATAAATGGAATACGCCATCCCCATGAAATGAATGCCTCTTGAGAAACAACTGATGTTATAAATGTTAAAGCACCTGACCCTAAAAACATACCGATTGTAACGCCCATTTGTGGGAATGCTCCGAATAATCCACGCTTATCCTTCGGTGCATATTCAACTGCCAGCAACAATGAGCCTCCCCATTCACCACCAATACCGATTCCTTGAATTAAACGCAATGTTATTAATAGAATTGGTGCAGCTACTCCTATTGCCTGATAAGTTGGGAGTAAGCCCATTAAAACAGTTGCCACACCCATAATTGTCAAAGTCATAACCAAGGTTTTCTTACGGCCTATTCGATCCCCGATATGACTAAAGATTACGCCTCCTAAAGGACGTATAAAGAAGGCTAAAGCTAACGAAGCGTAAGCTAGCAATAGTCCAACTGTAGGGTCTTCAGTTACAAAGAAAACCTGATTGAATACTAAAGCTGCCACTGTTCCATAAAGAAAATAATCAAACCACTCAATCGAACTACCTACTAAACTAGCTATCCAGACCTTCGTCATTTGACTTCTACTCATAAATTTTCCTCCTTTTCATTATTAAAGCACCACTTAAATTTATAAGTAAAAGATAATTGCCTTGAAAATAATTTAAGTGACACTTAAATTTAATAAATAAATTATTGCATACTTTGGAATTTTCAGTCAACAACTTTATTTCTTTGAGCATCTTCCTTTTCTAGAGTATAATTTTGGTAGCTTAGTATGAGGACGTGTTGCACATGAGCATTGGTGAACAACTGCGGAGAATAAGAAAAACAAAGAAGCTGACACTAAAAACCCTCTCTGAAAAGACCGGTGTTTCAATTAGTTTTTTATCTCAAGTTGAACGGGATAAATGTAATGTCACGCTCGAATCATTGAGGAAAATTAGTGATGCATTAAATGTTAATCCAAGTATATTTTTTTCTGATTCTAATAATGAAGCCTACGATGACAAAATTTTCCCATTCTATTATGAAGATCTTTCTAACAATATAAATCAAGCTTCCTTTCATCCCATTCTTGTTACATTAAAACCAAAGGAAAACCTGGGAAGTGAATTTTCTCATTACGGTCATGAATTTATCTATATCTTAAAAGGTACATTAACGATTTCACTGGAGGGGAAAACCTCTGAACTAAGTGTAAACGATTCCATGATGCTCGACTCTACCCGGAATCATTATTGGTGGAATAATAGTGATGAAGAGGTTCAGTTTCTGCTAGTTTCTACTATATAAAAAGAAAGGAGTACCAGAGCTAAATCTTTTGCTCTAGTACTCCTATTTTAGTATTCAGTCGAGGGATCCTTTGTCATCTGGAAGGTTATTTCACTTATTACAATAATCATAATGCCGGTTACAAAGAACATTGGTTGTCCCATGGAACAAAGCATTACGATGATAGCTTGAACTACCATAAAGAGACGCAATACTTTTCTTACGGCATTTTTTCTTTGTGAACTGTCAACCGGGTAAAGTCGATCCATACGGAAATCACCGGATGATAATAAAGCATATTTTAATTGAATGGTTGTAGCAAACGCCAAGGCAGCAGCAACAACCCATGTAACAATTGGTATATTAACGAATAGTGCGATTAAGCCAGAAATGGCCGTTAATCGTACCCATAAATAAAAATGATCATCTGTCCGTACAAATGTACGATACACTAAGTAGCTTTGTGTACTTTTTTGACTGTAAGGCACAATTGAATAGAGAGAATTCAACCAGCCTCTTCTTCTGATGGAACCATGTAAATGCGGTACATCTGTAAAATAATTAGCAAAACGATAAAAGCCCATCATTCGATTTTGTTCAACCTTAACAAAATGCTCATAAGGGATAGGCTGAGTCTTCACTCTTTTCGCTAATGTACGATTATAAACAAACAACAAAACAATAAAAATAATCACATAAGAATAGCCCTCTGTAAGAGCCGATTGAACAGTTAAGATTGAAAGAATCCCTCTTGTCATTTTATCAATAATCAAGCTAGCCCCACGATTTGCATAACGATAATTATACTCAATATGAACATTTAAATATTTTAAAGCAACAATGACCGCCAATGTTAACCAAATCTGTGCAGAAGTTAGTTCTGTTACAGCCTTCAGTAACGGAATCCCTACTATATAAATAATAGTAACAAGTCCAATCTGTGACCAGAATGTCCATTTGAGCGCCCTACTAAAATAGGTAGGCATCTTTGACTCTAATGGTAGTAAGTACACTTGATCGGGTTCTCTAAGTAAAGTAACTGGACGGCTAAGAGCTAAAATAATCCCTGTTACAATTGCTACAATCCACTCTGCAGGAAAAGTATTAGCTACTACTTTTAACCACTCGCTATACTGGTAACCCACAGCACCAACCACGAACACCAGCACCAAAGCCAAATGCCCTGTGAATACAAAGCGCATATATTTTTGCACTTCAGTCATATAGTGATTAAATCGTTTAGACCATACCTCCTGCAAATTATTCATTGTCTTGCTCCTTTGTCATGGCGATGTAGAGGTCATCCAAAGTAGCATTCGGCATTTGAAAGGCACGTCGAAGATCATTCATTGTCCCCTGAGCCCGTACTCTTCCTTCGTGCAGCAAAATAATCCGGTCACAATGTTTTTCCGCCGTTGATAGGATATGAGTAGACATAAGGATAGAGGCCCCCTCCCTTTTCTTCTCATCCATTTGGTCAAGCAATGATTGAATCCCTAATGGATCCAAACCGACAAAAGGTTCATCAATAATATATAATTGTGGATTTACTAAAAAGGCACACATAATCATTACCTTTTGACGCATGCCTTTAGAGAAATGAGAAGGAAACCAATTTAAACGCTTTTCCATGCGGAATTCCTTAAGTAGTCTTTGTGAGCGTTCTTCCAATGTATGTTGATCAATACCATAAGCCATTGCCGTTAATTCCAGGTGTTCTTTTAATGTAAGTTCGTCATATAAAACGGGTGTCTCTGGAATATAGGAAAATGAAGATCGATATTTATCAAGATTTTCATTTAAAGTCACACCATTTAAACGAATTTCCCCTTTTTGAGGCAGCAGTGTCCCGATAATGTGTTTAATCGTCGTACTTTTCCCAGCACCATTCAATCCGATTAACCCCACCAGTTCTCCTTCACCGATTGTAAAAGATAATTCTTTAATTACTGGTTTTCTTGTATACCCGCCTGTAATGTCTGTTAGTTGTAACACTGTCATAATTTTTTGTCACTCCTATTCTTTTTCCAGTTTACCAAAAAATGCGAATAGAATCAGTTCTCATATGTTAAAATGACTATAAAATGTTTTTCAATTCATTTTTGAAAGGATGATAATAATGAGCGATTGCATTTTCTGTAAAATTATTGATGGTTCCATTCCAAGTACAAAAGTATATGAAGATGAAAATGTTTATGCATTCATGGATGTTTTTCCACTTACAAAAGGCCATACATTACTTATTCCAAAGCAGCATGTAAAGGATTTATTTGAGATGCCGGAGGAAGTAGCAAAAAATCTTTACGCTGCTGCACCTAAAATTGCAAATGCCATTAAAGCTGCTTTTCAACCACAAGGTCTAAATACAGTAAACAATAATGGATCATTTGCTGGGCAAACGGTATTCCACTATCACTTACATTTTATCCCTCGTTATGATGAAACAGATGGTCTAAAGTTAAACTGGGAAACAAAGCAAAACGAATTCACACCAGAAGTACTTCAATCTGTTGCAACGCAAATTAAAGAGAATTTGAATCTATAAGCAATTAATAGATTGCAGCTTATATTTAGTATTCTATTATATGAGGTTGCAAAATATTTATATTGCATTTAAAATCAATGTAAGTTTCGCTAACGGCAATGAGTGCACGTTAGGAATCTAAGAGTATAGAATTGTAGAGGAGAGTTTAGAAATGAATACGAAAAATTTAGTTTTAATGGCGCTTTTAGTTGGTGTAGGTGCAGTACTTTATCTGGTGATTCCCGGCTTTGTGGAAGGCATGAAACCAGACTTTATGCTAACAATGATGTTTATAGGGATCTTGCTATTCCCTACATTTAAAGAAACATTTTTATTAGCAATAACAACAGGAGTTCTTTCAGGTTTATTTTCAACATTCCCTGGTGGGTTTTTCCCGAATATCATTGATAAATTGATTACAGGTTTTGTGTTCTTAGGCATTGTATTAGCGGTTGGGCACTTAATTCAAAAGGTGGCAACAGGAACAATTCTAGTAGCAATTTGTACAATTATTTCAGGAACAGTATTCCTATCAATGGCATTATTGTTAGTAGGCTTACCTGGTGGAGCTGCATTTGGTTTCTTATTCGTAACGGTCGTACTACCAGCTGTTGCACTCAATGCAATTGCCTTTATCATCATCTACCCAATCATTACGAACCTATTAAAACGAGCGAATTTCAACACATCTGTGTCACAGGCATAATTATTTAGTGTAGGCAAGGTTTCAACTAACTTTGTCTACACTTTTTTATTTTCTTTTTGAGCTATTCTTTGTGCGATGAATTCTTTTTTTAATGTTGAATTCATGGTTTAATATGGGTAAGAAAAGGAAAATTTATATAGAAGGACAAGCGACATACTATAAGGAGTGAAAAAAATGCGTACAAAACCATTTTTAATCGGACTATCTGCTGGAGTAATTGGAGGACTTACAACAATTATCTTCACAACCCCTCAATCTGGAAAACAAGTAAGATCTAGTATCTTACAAAATTCTAAAATTGCTAAATCGAATCTGGGGGAGATTAAACACCAATCAATTAGTGTAAAAGATTCAATTATTACATTAAAAAATGAAGTGAAAAATAATATCCCAGAAATAATGAATCAATTAAAACAGTCTATTTCTAAATTCACCCAGGAAATTGAGCCAGATACAGTGAAGTTAAAAGAAGAAATAGATGGTTTACAGAAATCTATTATAGAAATCGAGAATAATTTATCAGATTTAAAGAAAAACAAGAAGAATGATGATGCAACGGAGTAATCCTTTGTCCCTAAATATTGGGTATTATTTGAGTATTTATCAATGTTTATCTACTAATTTATAACATTTTTTCACCGTAATTCAATTATTTAATTTTTCTAACTTTAAACTTTTTTCTTTTACTGCTATAATAATTTCATAATGTAAATGAAAGAAGGTGTTTGCTTTGTCAGAAGATTCATACACAATGAAAGAGGCAATGCTTTATAGCCAACGAATTGCACAATTGTCAAAAGCATTATGGAAAGCAGTAGAAAAAGATTGGCAGCAATGGATTAAGCCTTACGATTTAAACATCAATGAACACCACATTCTATGGATTGCATTTCACTTAAAAGGCGCATCAATATCAGATGTTGCTAGATTTGGCGTTATGCACGTATCTACAGCTTTTAACTTCTCTAAAAAACTTGAGGAGCGAGGCTATTTAGAGTTCTCCAAACGTGATGACGACAAACGTAATACGTATGTTGAGCTTACTGAAAAAGGCTCTGATTTAATCTTGGAAATGTACGATCATTATTACGATACACATCATTCAATCCTTGAAGGATCTCTAGCATTAAAAGAATTATATGGTAGATTCCCAGAGTTCCTAGATGTCATGGCTGTTATTCGTAACATCTATGGTGAAGATTTTATCGAAATATTCGAACGCTCATTTAAAAATTTCAAAGACTCGATTGTTGAAAACGAAGATCAACAATTGATTGTCAAAAGATAAAATTTAAACAATTACGTATTGCTGTAAGTATGAATACAAAATTGAATGTCAAGGATTACTATGAGTGTAGCGATACACTCTTTTTCTTTTTCGAAATTTTCTAAAAAAGTATTATTTCATTAGGTTTTTCATAAATAGAGTAGCAATTCCCTTTCATATCATTTACAATATTTTCACTCACAATAGTAAAGTAAAAATTTGATTAGTCGTTCAAAATAAAACATATCCATTTTTACTTGCGAAAAATTGACTAAAACTTTTAAATAAATTCTGTACAAAAAAGGGGTCGTCCATCTTGCATTGTTGGAAAACAATTAACATAAAAAAAGAATATGGCTCAACATGGCTGACAATTATGGCTATTTCTTTATTTATTATTGTTTTTGCTCTATCGTTTATCCTATTTGGTCGTGTTCATCCAACTTTTTATCGAGATGATTATTTCTGGCTTTTTACACTTTGCTTCGTAATAATTTATCCAGTTCATAAACTTTTGCACTACTTTACATTATTTGAATATAGAAGATCAGTGAAATTAAGAGTAAAAATTGATTATAAATTTATTCCCATTATCAGACTGCGCATAAAATCAATTATTCCAAAGAACCGCTATGTGTTCACGCTTTTAATGCCGTTTATTGTCATTAATGGACTGCTCATATTTTTTGCTGCTTCTTATGAAGAATACGTTCATTACTTCTCTTTATTATTGGGATATCACTGCAGTATTTGCCTTATCGACTTTTTGTATATTAAAAATTTAATCCGTGCACCAAAAAACTCTGTTATTGAAGAAACACCTAAAGGATGCGAAATTTTAGTTCAATCAATTATTTAACCTGCGAGTTTGTGTTTTAGCATTCCAATTACTTGTTTTACATTGACATTTTTTGTATCCTTAAAGGAAGTGAAAGAGGGGAGGAATAGACTTGCTACTATTCATTGTAGTGCTATTCTCAGTATTTTATTTATTCCAAATTAATCGGATGACATATGCACTTGTCACACAGAAAGAAATACCAGAGGAAAAACACGAAAAGATTTTCCGAACTATAAATATATTAATCACAATTTTATTAGTGTCATTTTATGTAGAAGTATATGTGGCATTGTAAAAAGGAAGCTTAGTGGTTTGTTCCCTATTTGGTATGGGACACAAGGTACCGGAAAAGAACAATAAGGTTAAAAAAGAGCTAAAGGCCATTCACAGCCTTTAGCTCCCTATCTGTTTTGTTATATTGTTTTCATTATTAGTAGATAAACGCAGCACCTACAATAATTAATAGGATGAACAATACAACTAATAAAGCGAAACCATTTCCATATCCGCCACCGTAGCTATTTCCCATTACGACACCCCCTTTCAAGAACTATACTATGCTTGCCTGCAGACGCTGCTTAGGCAAACGAACATGCAACCATTTTGTTTTTGTAACGTTTATGATATAGTTACTATTGATTTCAATCGAAGTTAGGAGAGTAAATACACATGAAAAAACCATTTTTAGCACTTACACTAGCTACTTCTGTTTTTGCTTTAGCAGCTTGTAGTAACTCTGGCGATGAAGTAGTAGTATCCTCAACATATGGTGATATTACAAAAGATCAATTTTATGAAGAAATTAAATCACTTGCTGGTAAAGCATTACTTGAGCAAGTTGTAGTTGAACAAGTTTTAGAAAACAATTACAAAGTGACTGATGAAGAAATTGATGAACAATTTAATTCTGTAAAAGAACAATATGGTGAATCTTTTGAGGCGATCTTAGCTCAAAATGGTTTAACTGAAGATGCATTTAGAGAAAATGTACGTTTCCAACTTTTACAAGAGAAAGCTACAAAAGATGTTGAAGTAACGGACGAAGAAATCGAAGAATATTACAACCAAGCTAAATATGAACTAAATGCTCGCCACATTTTAGTTGCAGACGAAGAAACTGCGTTTACTGTAGTTGAAAAATTAAAATCTGGCGGTGACTTTGCTGCTTTAGCAAAAGAGTACTCTTCAGATAGCTCTGCTTCAAATGGTGGAGAACTAGGATGGTTTACAGTAGGAACAATGGTTCCTGAATTCAATGATACTGCTTATGCACTAGAATTAAACCAAGTTAGCGAACCAGTTAAAAGTGAATTTGGTTACCATATTATCGAAGTTACGGACAAGCGTGAAGTTGAAGACTATGGTACTTTAGAAGAGAAAAAAGAAGAAATTAAAGAAGCAATTGCTGCGACAAAAGGTGATTTTGCAACAAAGATTTCATCTTTACTAAAAGAAGCAAAAGTTGATATTAAAGACGAAGATTTAAAAGCTGCTTTAGATACTTACTTAACAACTGAAACAGATGCTGATACTAAAGAAGCAACTGAAGAATAATAGGCAGGAACGCGTAAACAAATAGTTTACGCGTTTTTTGTTGATTAACTTAGGGCAGCTCTAAACAGATACTTACTTAGTTGGTTTTTCGACTAGATTTTTTTAACAAATTCCGATTTTAATTTCATCGCACCAAATCCATCAATCTTACAATCAATATTATGGTCGCCTTCAACAAGGCGGATATTTTTTACCTTGGTGCCAATTTTCAGGGTAGATGAACTCCCCTTTACCTTTAAATCTTTGATAATCGTTACCGTATCCCCATCCGTTAGACTATTTCCATTTGAATCCTTCACAACGAACGTATCATCTTCAATCTGTTCTTCCCTCCCTGTCCATTCGTGGGCACATACAGGGCACACGAATAAACCGCCATCTTCATATGTATATTCCGAATTACATTTTGGGCAATTTGGCAATTTCATCTCTTTTCCTCCACTCTACTTAGGTCAAGTGTTAAGTATATAGAATTATCGCTCTTACATCCATGATTTTTCTATATCATGGAATGAATTCGTTTTAAGGGACAAAATTTGCTGATTTTTGTACAATCTAAACTATAAAAATGAAAGTGAGTTTGTTATGAAAAAAATAAGATTTAATTGTGCATTTTTAGTTTTTATACTCATCCTTTCCGGATGTTCTTCTAGTGAATTTGAACCAGAACTCGATTTAAAAGTAATGGATTTCGAATACACAAATCAGCGGAATGAAGTAATATCATTAGAGAAGCTAAAGGGAACTCCGTGGCTCGCAATGTTTATTTATACGCGTTGTAATACAGTTTGCCCGCCCATGACTTCCAATATGGCGGATGTACATGCTGCCATTGAAAAAGAAGGGATTGAAAATTATAAAATTGTAGGCTTTTCTGTAGATCCTGCTTATGATTCTCCAGAAATTTTGAGTAATTATTTATCGTATTATCCAATAGAAAATGTTTCAAAATGGGAGCTGCTAACAGGTTATGAGCAAGCAGAAATAACCCAATTTGCACTGCAATCCTTTAATACTGTCGCAAAAAAACTAACGGGATCGGATGATGTCATCCATGATATTAAATATTTTCTAGTAGATCAAAACGGAATAGTCGTTAAATCCTATGATGGCTATACCGATGTCCCAATAGAAGAGATTGTTACTGATTTGAAGAGTGTGCAACGTTAATGTAGAATTTTTGAGAATGAAATCTATTTGTCCAATAGACCATCTTCAGAGTTAAACTCTAAAAAAGGCACTCTAATTTCGAGTGCCTTAAGACAAGTAACTTATTCAAATGTTGGTTTATAGAAAGAACGGTTATCGAGTGGGAATAATCTTTCTGTAAATTCTCCCGGCTTCGTTTTGGATAATGCTCTTGTTAGCATATTCATTTTCGCGTCGATATTATCGATATAGTGGAGAATTTCTGCCTCTTGAATCATCGGTTTCTTCGGACTACCCCACTCTTCTTTCCCGTGGTGGGATAATACTATATGCTTTAAGATTACTACTTCTTCTCCATCAATATTCAATTCTTTTGCTGCTTGTCCAATTTCATCCACCATAATGGAAATATGCCCCAGCAAATTCCCCTCTACTGTATAAGCAGTTGCAATTGGCCCTGTGAGCTCCTTGACTTTCCCGATATCATGCAAGATTACACCTGCATAAACTAAATCCCGATTTAAGGATGGATATAAATCACAAATAGCTTTTCCAAGACGCAGCATGGAGACAACATGATCAATCAAACCCGATGAATAGTCATGATGGTTTTTTGAAGCAGCTGGAAATACTGTAATTTCAGCTTGATATTTTTTCAGAATATATCTAGTTATGCGGGAAATACTCGGGTTTTTTATTTCAAAGAAAAATTGTGTTAGTTCTTCATACAATTCTTCTTTCGGCGTTGTTGCTGAAGGAAGTAGGTCGTTAATTTGTATCCCCTCTTCTGGTTTAACGACTCTAATTTGTTTAATCCGCAGCTGGTTTTTCCCTCTATAATCATGAATTTCCCCGCCAACTTGTACGATTACTTCAGGACGATACATTTTTTCATGGTCTTCATTTGTATCCCATAGCTTTGCCTCAATATCCCCACTCTTATCTTGTAGGATGAGTGTCATGAAAGGTTTTCCTACGGTTGTAACTCCTTTAGTAGCCTGTTTGATTAATAAAAATTGGTTGACTTGTTCACCCGCTTGGAGTTGTGTGATTCCTTTCATATAGAAAACACTCCTTTTTTATATACTTGTTCATTTTCGATACTACTATTGTAACATGCAAACCCGACTGATACGATTGAAATTCTTTTGAACTACTACGTTTAACTGCTTGCATTGGCAAATTTGATTTTTTCGAATTTTCTTTAATTCCGATGAATTATCCCAGTATATCTTGTATAATGTACTATATCTTCTATAAAAAGGGGTAGGGATGATATGGAAAACTTTCGATTCACAGCATTTGAAAAAACAGGGGAAATTTTATTTGATGAAGTGTGGACATTCGAAAATGAAGAAGCTGCAAAAGTTGAAGGTCAGAAACAAATCGAAGAAAAAGGAGTAGAGAGCAAAACTCACCGCCTTGTTAATTCTTCTGGCAAGCTTGTTTTATTCCATATTTAATTTTTAACAGTTTAAAGCTGGCCTATCGTCAAGCATTTCTGACGATAAATCTTAGTTGCACTAATGCAAATAAGAAAGTTTTAAACAGTCTTCATCGCTGACAAAAGGCGACTCGAATGTTGAATTCGAGACGCCTTTGTTTTATTTCCCTTTAAACTGTTGAGCCCTTTTTTCGATAAACGCTTTGATTCCTTCAAGGTGATCCTCTGTTTGGCGCATTTTTACTTGCCCTTTGGCTTCCCTTTTCAAAATGTTCGTTAGTTCAGGAATTTTTTCCGCGTGCAGAATCTCTTTTGTTTCAAGCATCGCTAGAATTGGAGAGGATAAAAACTTCCCGACAAGCTGATCGACAAAACTTTCTGCTTCCCCTTCTCCAACGTGGTGATCAATCAGCCCAAGTTGATATGCCTCTTTTGGACTCATCACATCGCCTGCCCAAATGAGTTGTTTTGCTTTTGGCGTGCCAACTCTTTCTTTCATAAAGAAATGGCCGGCACCGTCAGGAATTAACCCAATCCCTATAAAATTCATGGCTAATTTACTGTTCTCTTCGGCCACTATAACATCACAGCCTAATGCCAAACTATAGCCTAAACCTGCAGCAGCACCTCGGATTTGTGCTATAGTAATCATCGGTAATTGGTAAAGCGCTAAAATCATACGCGTAATGTAGCTCATTATGTCTCCGAAGTCATTTGGATCACCTGAGGTTACCATCATCTTAATGTCGCCACCAGCCGAGAAAATATTTCCTTCCCCTTTAATCACTAAAATTTGAACTTCTGGATTGTCCTTCAAAAATTCAAAACAATCCGCAAGTTCCTGCATCATCAATAGATTCATGGAATTTGCGACGTTCGGTCTGTTAAATGATAAAGTTGCACGTCGATCTGCAATCTCTACCTTAATTGTTTCATATGCCATTCGTTTACCCCCAAGTTTTTAATGAACATCCATTCAGTTAATATATTCTATTTTTCGCTATCTTTTTCCTTTATTTACTTAAATATTTCCCAACTATCCTTCCAGTAAACAGACATCCTCCAACAAATGTCCCCTCCAATGATCGATAACCATGGACACCCCCGCCACCGAAGCCGCTTACTTCACCGGCAGCATACAATCCTTGAATCGGTTCTCCATTGTCAGCAAGTACCTGTCCGTTCAAATTCGTCTGCAGACCACCTAGAGTTTTTCTCGATAAAATGTTCAACCTTACCGCAATAAGTCGGCCAGCTTTTGAGTCCAAAATTTTATGCGGCTTTGCTACACGTATTAATTTATCGCCCAAATATTGTCTTGCACTTTGTATCGCCATCACTTGCATATCCTTAGTAAACTTATTATCCAGTTCACGGTCTTTTGCCAAAATTTGATCTTTAATTTTCATAAAATCCAGCAACTCATTTCCAGCTAATTGATTCATGCCATCAACTAAATCTTTCAAGCTTTCTGCGATAATAAAGTCTTCCCCATTATCCATAAAAGCTTTTACTGGCGCAGGTGGACCCGGTAACACGCGTTTTAATATTTGTTGGATACTTTTATTGGTGATATCGGGATTTTGTTCAGATCCAGATAGAGCAAATTCCTTTTCAATCATTTTTTCGGTTAAGATAAACCAAGAATAATCGTACCCAGTTTTCATAATGGCTTCTAATGTACTTAATGTATCGAAACCAGGAAAGTTCGGAGCGTTAAAGCGATTTCCCAATGCGTCAAACCATAAAGAAGATGGTCCTGGTAATATTCTAATTCCATGATTATTCCATATAGGACTCCAGTTTTTAAGTCCCTCTGTGTAGTGCCACATCCGGTCTTTGTTCACAATAGAAGCACCTATATTCTCAGAAATCTCCAGCATTCGCCCATCCACATAAGCCGGTACTCCTGTAACCATATTTTTTGGTGGTTGCCCGAGTCTAGTTGGCCAATTTTCACGAACGAGTTCTAGATTTGCCCCAATACCTCCACTTGCAACAATCACAGCATCCCCATAATATTCAAAATCAGCAATTTCTAATCTTGAGCTTTCTTGTCCACGCTCTATTGAACTTTCTTCAAGGATTTTCCCTTTTATGCCGATAACAGCGCCATTAGCAGTAAGAAGTTCATCTACTTTGTGTCGAGGTTTATAATCGATTTTACCCTCGTGAGCAGCTTGCTTCACTTTTTTCGCAAAAGGCTCAACGATGCCCGGACCTGTTCCCCAAACAATATGAAAACGCGGTACCGAGTTTCCGTGTCCACCAGCCAGCGAGCCTCCCCTTTCTGCCCAACCTACAACCGGGAAAAATTTAATGCCAAGAGATTTCAACCATTCATATTTTTCTTCGGCTGCAAACTCCACATAGGCTTTTGCCCATTGATAGCCCCACTTATCTTGATCTTCCAATCGATCAAATCCTGCAGTTCCCAGCCAATCCTGCCATGCTAATTCCTTTGAGTCCTTTATACCCAGTCTTCTTTGTTCCGGAGAGTCTACTAAAAATAAACCCCCGAACGACCAAAAAGCTTGCCCACCAATAGAATTTGCAGGTTCCTGATCAACCAGCAATATTTTTTTATTGGCGTCGATTAATTCGCAGGCTGCTGTTAATCCTGCAAGTCCTGCACCAACAATCACAACATCATACTTCACATTCCCACCCCTTTTGATTAATAGCCTATGTAAACATTTCTTGATTCAAATTTTTTTCCCTTTAAACTTTAAAATTTAAATTTTAAAAAGAAATCGAATTATTCGCTTTATCGCGTTAATAGTATAAATTGTTTCAATCATATTCTGACATACTTTGTTAGCCTAATCGCAATAATATTCAGTCATTTATAAGGGTGGAATTAAATTTCACGGTGATTTTACATTAGAAGAAAGGAAGTTTAAATACGAACATTATTAATTTTAAATGAATAAACGTTCGTATTAATGCATTTAAAGTAAGCCTTTTCATTGATATTTTTATATTTTTTTAGAAATTATGTTGACAGAACTGAACAATAGGGATTATGATGTTAACAATTAAATCAACGAAAAATATTAAGACGGAGACATGCTCGTTCGTTCTGAAATCTTTAGAGAGCTGATGGTTGGTGAAAATCAGCGTTTTCTACGATTGTAGTTCCACTCCTGAATAGATAGGCTGAAAACTTTAGTATGCTTATCCGTTTCATGCACGTTACGCAGATGCTTAGAGGTTGCTCATATTTTTTGTGCAACGAATAAGGGTGGTACCGCGTGAGTATGTTAATTTTGCCTTTCGCCCCTTACATGAATATGTAGGGTGTGGAAGGCTTTTTATTTTTAGCAAAATTTAAGCTTAAATTTAACATCCAGTATCAAAAAAGTTTTCGAAATTATTTGTAAAATCACATTTAAAGGAGAGTATTGTCATGGTAACAAAAAATGTAACTGCAACGAACTTAATCAATGTATTTATTGCTGATCCACTTAGTGAGGATGGGATTTTCCCACTGCGTCAAGAAACAGAATTAAATCTAAACGTCGTGATTGAGACAGGTCTTGCACCAGAAGAACTTATTTCAAGAATTGAAGATGTTCATGTACTTCTAGTACGTAGCCAAACAAAAGTTACTCGCGAAATCATTGCGGCTGCTAAAAACTTAAAATTAATCGGTCGTGCCGGTGTTGGTGTTGATAACATTGACTTAGCTGCTGCTACTGAGCATGGGGTGATTGTGGTCAATGCACCAGACGGCAATACAAACTCTGCAGCAGAACATTCAATTGCCATGATGACTTCACTAGCTCGTCATATTCCACAAGCCTATAATGCTTTAAAAAATGGTATCTGGGATCGTAAATCTTATGTTGGTGTTGAACTAAAGAATAAAACTTTAGGTGTCGTTGGTTTTGGACGTATTGGAACAGAAGTAGCTTATCGTGCTAAAGGTCAACGTATGAATGTTATTGCATATGACCCATTCCTAACTGAAGAACGTGCAAAAGAGCTTGGTGTTACGAAAGGGACAGTAGATGAAGTTGTTCAGGCTGCTGACTTTATCACAGTACATACGCCATTACTTCCAGAGACACGTAACTTAATTAATAAAGATAAATTTGCAATCATGAAAAATGATGTACGCATTATTAACTGTGCACGTGGCGGTATTATTGATGAAGATGATTTATATGATGCAATCGTTGAAGGTAAAGTTGCTGGAGCCGCACTTGACGTTTTCGTTGAAGAGCCAGCGACAAATCATAAATTATTAACTTTACCACAGGTTATTGCTACACCACACTTGGGTGCATCAACAATTGAAGCACAAGAATCTGTAGCAGTTGACGTTTCTAACGATATTATTAAATTCTTTAAAACGGGGACGGTTACAAACCCAGTTAACATGCCGTCAATTCCAAAAGAATTACTTGCTCAAGTAGAGCCGTTCTTTGAGCTTGCTGAAAAATTAGGAACATTCCTATCTCAAGTAACAACCGAGCCAGTTAAGGAAATCAATATTTCTTATGCTGGTGAAGTGGCAAACTATGATGTACGCCCATTAACTTCAAATAACTTAAAAGGGTTATTGCAAAAAAACCATGGTGAACATGTAAATGATGTGAATGCTCGTTATTTATCTGAGCGTATCGGCATTAAAATTAACGAACATAAAACAACCACTGCTAAAGGCTTTACAAACCTAATAACAGTAGAAGTGAAAACAGAAAACGAGGTTCACTCTGTTGCGGGAACACTTCTTAATGGTTTAGGTGCACGTATCGTAAAAGTCGAAAACTATGTTGTTGACGTTATTCCACAAGGTCACCTTCTATACATCAAAAACACTGACAAACCAGGTGCGATTGGTCGCGTAGCCACAAAACTTGCTGAAAAAGATATCAATATTGCAACCATGCAAGTAGGTCGTGATCAAGTCGGCGGAACAGCTGTTATGATGCTTACAATCGATAACGATGTAACAACGGAAGACTTAAACTTTGTCGCACAGCTTGAAAATATTGATGAAGTAAAAGCAATTACACTTTAATAGATACTTAAAGGATGTCTCACAATTTGTTGTGAGACATTCTTTTAATTTTTTGTAACAATAGACGGGGCATATTCTACCTTTCACTTTCACGAGTGCTATATTTCGTCTTATAACCCGGCTCCCTTGGACGGTTCAGCTAAACTTTAAACTCCTATCGTCGAATAGAAACCGTGCGCATCTTATAGGTTCCCCTCATTATTACAACAATAGAAGAAACAGGTGAAGAAAACGAATCATTTTCCCCACCTGTTAGGTTAGCTGCATTTATATTCTTTTTAATAGCTCCAATAACTCCGTTAACGAGGTTACTTCATATGTTGGCGTAACTTCTGAATCATTCTGTTTGCCTTCTCGATTGATCCATACGTTTTTCATGCCGACACTTGCAGATCCTTTAATATCAGTATTCAAGTTGTCGCCTACCATAATTCCTTCACTCGCTGTTATCCCTACTTTTTCCATCATATATTCAAATAACTGTGCATCTGGCTTTCCTTTGCCAAAATCACCTGAAATGATGACAAAATCGAAATAAGGACGAATCTCTGGCGTAATTTCCAGCTTTAAATTTTGCAGGCTTGGTGCTCCATTTGTTAGTAACACCAGTTGATATTCATCCTTTAGTACATCTAACACTGCATATGTATCTTCATAAACAAAAGGAGATTTTTTACGTTCTTCTACAAATCGTTCACCTAATTCAGCACCGAGTGTTGGATTATCAATTCCTAAAAGCTTTAAGCCATTTGTCCAGGCTTCTTTACGGTAGGTCGGAATAATTTCTTTCATTTTCTGAAATGAATCTGTTGGATCATCAAAAGTACCCCATAGACCTTCAAAGGGGTTAATTCCGATTAGGACCGTGTAATCGTAAGTTTCATAGCGTTCATATAACTTTCTTGCTTCAATTCGTACTGCTTCTTCTAGTTTTTCAGAATCCACATCATATTTTTCCTGTGCATATGTACATGTTTTTTCAAAAGCGGTTTTGATACTATGGTTATCCCATAATAATGTGTCGTCTAAATCAAAAATAATGGTTTTTAATGACATGTTTGATCTCCTATTTACCTGATTTATACTCTCTTTATTCATACAGTTTCCTTTATTATTTTACCATGTTTTCAGAATTATTAGGATAATAGATTTCAACTTAGGCTCAAATAATGCATACACTCTTGCTAAGAAAATCCGAACTCGAAATAGGAGTTATACAAGCCGTAGCAATCGCATATGTTCATTTAAACACCAATTAGCTACTAGAAGAGGGAGAGAGACGATGATTAAAAAGTTTGCATCTGACGCTCTAGGACTATCGGATATTGGAAAAATGTTTGAACCTTACGACTATGATAAAACAGAATCGGATGACTATCTTCTTTATGAAAAAGGGGAGCATATTTATTTTCTTATTAAAACAAGGACCGATGAATATTGTTTTACAAATTTAGCATTAATTCATGTTGACGGAGATTCTGCTGTCAGTAAAAAACGTACATTAAAACGATATGACTATAAATTTAATACATTACGTCAAGTTTCGTTTGAAACCACAGGAACTCTGGATCTCGATATAGAGCTTAAATTTACTATTGGCGAAACAGCTTTTAATATTGAGGTCCATAAGAAATTTTCTGAGAAGGCAAAAGATTTATATAAATGCTTAGTCACAATGGAACGGATTATGAGGGAAAATGAGAAACATCGTAACTATATGTTCGATAGTTTGGAATATGCAACAAGAAGTCTTGCTTCTTCAGGACATGGCCAAACCTCTCCTGCTGAGTCCTTTAAATCGATTGCTGAATTTACTAATCATTGGTTACAGGAAAGCAATCGAAATTATTCTAAGGAAGATTATAGCGATGTCTTTGAGCTTTTTATAAGAAACTAAATTTAAAACCCGTACTAGCCTTTCTATTAGTACGGGTTTACCAACTTACTGGCTAGCTTTTTCGATTTTTCAGTCGGTCTATTAAACCTTGCACAGTTTTCTTTTATTCCTCTGTTTGATCTTTCCAAAGCGTAATGAGATAGTTTTCTCCATTATCAATTATTTCTACGATATCTCCTTCTTTTACTGGCGTAGCAATCTCTGAACGATGAATCAATAATTGGTCTGTTTCTTTAAGTCTTTTTAGAAAAATAGCATACATTCCTTCGAAACGATCTAATGTATAAGCATTATCTTTCACTTACAATCTCCCCTTTCGGATTTAGTAACAGAGCAGTGTACTTAATCTATTAAGTACCCTTTTTTGAACAAAATAAAAAGAATAGCCTATTTGCTATTCCTTTTAACTATTCACTGTATACTGGTTACGTCCATTACGTTTTGATTCGTACAGGGCATCATCTGCCAATTTAAAGATTTCTTTATATTCAGAAACCATCCCATTAACGTTTGTACTCACACCTAAGCTAATACTAGTAGATATCTTCTCATCATCGACTTCTATGATTCTATTGGAAATGTGGTTATATAAATTATCAATAATCTCCACTAATTCATCCTTTGATGGAACCTTAACCATTGCAACAAATTCATCCCCGCCATACCTAGCAAAAATACTTTCATATGCCGATAAATAATCATTCGTCATACTTGCCACAGACTTTAAGACATCATCGCCTATAAGATGACCGTATCGATCATTAATTTGTTTAAAATAATCAACATCCAGTATGAAAAAGCCGACTAACTGAGCAGAGATTTTTGCTTCCATTAACCATTTTTTTATATTTTTTTCAAAGTAACGGCGATTATAGCAAGATGTTAAAGGGTCTTTGGTTGAGATGGATTCATATTGTTTTTCATTTTGAGTTAATTCAATTTGAAGTAAATTTTGGTTTAGATTTATTTCTTTAATTTTAAGAAGGATATCAATATAATCTTTTTGAATCGCAATAAGGCGGTCTTTATCGTTTAATTCTGTTATAACCTCTACTAGAATATTATTTAATTCTTCTAATAGGATTAAATCATTATTTTTTGATGCAAAATCCTTCGCTTTCCCTAAGATCTCATTTGCTTCTTCATAAAGTTTTTGGGCTTTAAACCATAATCCTTTATATTGTAGTACGTATATGGATGTTTTCATCATTTGCTTGCCTTCAATATAAGAAAATAAAAAGTCAAATAGCTCCTCAGCTTTTTCAAATTCCCCTAAATCCGTATAGGCCTTGGATAAATTTAGTTTTAATAACACCATTAACTCTTCTTCATTTTCTTCATCAAGCTTTTTCGATAATTCAAGCCCTTTTTGTAAATGAGATACTGCGTTTGCTGGTTCTCCTTCAACTAAATAATAGACTCCTAAGTTGTTGTATATCTTGCAAAGAGTAAGAAAATCGTCTAATTTCATAGCCAAGGCTTTTGCCTTGTTTAAATACTCAAGGTTTTTCTTTTGGTTTCCTAGTTCTCCACAAACTGTAGCATACATATTTAAATAAGTTGTTCTTTGACCATCAGTACCATGCTCGTCAATCCACTCCGTTATCTTCTTTAAGTCTGCAATACAAGATTGGATATCTCCAATATTAAAAAATATCTTGCTGCGCTTTAAATATAAATCTATTAATAAATTGTAATTGTTTTCTTGTAATGCAAGACTTGCTGTTGGATCAAATAAGTTAAAAAATTCGTTAAACCGATCTTCTCTAACTAGAGCGTTCATGGTAATTTTTAATTCTTCTAGTTCTTGCAACTCATCACTCCCTAACCAACTTACATTACTTTTCTCATAACTATATATTTAAGTTATACATGATTTATAGCTCATTTACAATAAATGTAATTCAAAAATCTTGCAAAAGAGAAAATTCAGTCTTTTTTATCATAAAACATTTTAACTAGTTTTTAAAATATTAGTTTAATATTTTTATATTAAAAAAGGCAAAGTATAACTTTGCCCCTAAAATTATTGCTTAGTTTGCATTGGATACAATTCATTCAACATCTCTATTTTTTTCTCAATTGCTTCTTCGAAAGTCATAATGTACGCTGCCGGGTCCTTTGGATTATGAAACTGTGTAATTTTTCCGGTAATAGGGTTCACAAATTTTGTAGAGGCACCACAACCAATCCCAAGTATCGTTTGAACTTCTTCCATAATGACAATATTATAGATACTTTCTTCTCCCGGCTTACAATATCCTACATTTTCTAAGTTACCTAGGATATTTTTCTGACGGTATAAGTAATAAGGTACATAACTGTTTTCTTTAGTCCAATTACTTGCCATCTCCATCATCTTCGTAACCGTTTCACGATCAGCCACTTTATATTTATCTTTATTGTGCGTCATTTCCGAAGCACGTTTGAAGGACAAAGTATGAACAGTTAAGGATTCAGGCTGCATTTTTGCACTTTCATCTAATGAATGCTGGAACTCCTCTATCCCTTCATTTGGAAGACCAATGATTAAATCCATGTTGATATTATTCATTCCAGATTCTCTAGACAACCAGAATTTATCGATTGTTTCCTGAACTGTATGGTGACGACCAATCGCTTTTAAGGTTTCGTCTGTATAGCTTTGCGGATTAACCGAGATTCGATCTATGCCCCATTTTTTCAATACTTCAATCTTTTCAGGCGTGATTGTGTCTGGTCTTCCGGCTTCTACAGTAATTTCGCGAATTTGCTCAGGATTTGGGAAGGATTCAAACATTGTTTTATATAAAGAATCCATTTCATCGGCTTCGATGGATGTTGGTGTTCCCCCACCCCAATAGACAGAAGTGATATTCATGTTATTGTCCTTTAGCCATTTTCCCATTGCACGGATTTCAATATGCAATCCATCAATAAAGGATTCAACACGACCTGCTTTTCGGTTACTTTGAATCGCGTATGCCGGGAAAGTACAATAAGCACATTTTGTCGGGCAGAATGGTACACCAATATAAACAGAAATCTCTTTGCCTAATTCGTCTAAATCAGGGATTGTGATAAGCTGTCGTTTTACGATTTCATGCATCAAGGCAATTTTGGAGTCCGAAATTCGGAAGTCTTTCTTTAAAATTGCATAGATTTCTTCATCACTCCTACCTTGTTTACGGTAGTTGTGGTATAGCTTTGTCGGACGAACACCCGTTAAAATCCCCCATTGCTGGGTCATTCCTGTAAATTGCTCAAGGACATCAAGCATAACGTGGGATAAGGCGCGTTTCATACGAATCCCCTGTTCTTTTTCTGTACCTTCAGTTTCATATTGAATTGAGTAATTGCTTGTATATGTTAGTCCATCTGCAGTTAATTCACAGGCAGTGTGGATTGTAAAGTCATCATCAATTGAGTGTTGGAAACGAAAAGAAAGCTCTGCATCCTCAGCAGATACGACAATCTTAGAATCTTCATAAAATAAATTGGCAATATGATTTAATACTCGATTCCAATCCTCTTTAAACACTTTATTTATTTCAATTTTTTTCATCACTTATGTCTCTCTTCCCTATTAATTTCAGGCATTACCGTTAACAACAAAGGAGAAATTACTCGTATGTGAGTAATTAGTTTAAATTTCAAACGTTAATTATAACACGTCTCTTAAATATAACAAATGATGTGGGGTAAATGATAATTTTTTTTGCTTTTGGCCTGCTCACAATATTTTTTACTTCTAAATCTTCTATATATGTTGCGCATCTTACATTGTAGGCTGTTATTTTAAATATAGACACTTTCTGTACCAAATAAAAAAACCCAAAAGCTTAGATTAAGCTAAGCTCTTGGGTTTTTGTTTACATGATTACAGTCCATCGTATAAAGATTGAATAGGTTGAACCAGTATGCGATTTACTTCTTCGATTACTTTACTTAGTGCCATTTCAGCTTCTAGCATTGCTAGGATTACTGGGCTTGATTGTGCCAGTTGAGCAGTTTTCTGCGCGTATAGCAATTCGTCTTCAAGCAATTGTTCACCGTTCATTTGTTTTTGTTGAAGCTTCATTTGTACATCACGGAAATTTGCAAATAAAACTCTTGCCTCTTCGTCAGCACGAACTGCTTCTACAGCATCCTTCAACACTTTAAATTCGTCTGTTTGACGCATTGTTGCTTCTAATTTGTTGATGTCATTGTAAATGTTGATCAAAATTTTTCCCACTCTCATTTTTAATTTAATAGATACACAATTAATCCTTGTACAATACCGATTGCACCACCTAAAACAGCACCTAAGATGGTAATCATTTTCAACTCTTTGGAGGCAATGCTTAGCACAAGTTCTTCTAATTTCTCTAATGGGAAAGAGTCTACTTGTTCACGGACTACTTCGTCGAGATTTAAACGATTGACTACATCTTCCAGTTTGTTTTCAGCTTCCTTAAAGCCTCTATCAACTAATTTTGGCAATAGTTCATGTTTTGCATAATCATTACCTTGTGGCCAATAGTAGCTAATCGGCTGATTTAAATGCTCACGAATCTTCAGTTCTTTTTTCGCGTAACCTTGGATGTTTTTTAAGATTGAATCAAAATCAACTTCTTCCAGGAAATTCATAATTGATTGCTGCTTAAATTTATCCCATTCCTGAGAGATAATAGTAACTAATAAAATCTTTGTTCCAGGTGCTTTTAGGAAATTAATTAGTTCTCGCTGAATTTTCGAAACAATGGATGCAGAATCTCCTAAGAACATTTGAATCATTCCACCGAAAGAGCCTTTGGAACCAAGGAAATCATCCATCATATTTTTAATCGTTATTTCACCTTTTGGAGAAAGGAAGTACTCCTCTCCTTTTTCTAAAATATAAGTAACGACTTCAGGGATTTTTTTATCAATCACCTGATGGACATTGCTTGGCAGTAAAGCATCGATAGATTTTGTTGATAAAGTATTTTTGATTGAAAGGAATTGCTTTTCAATCATCACATCTACTCGTTGCTCAATCGTATCTGGTAATTGTTCAAAGCCACCCTGCTTTAGCCAATCATAAATTGTTTTATCATTCGTAAAGATTGTGTCTTCCACTTTCCTCCTAGCAAATGTTAAAACAGTGGATTTGATTTCGTCATTAAAAAGCTTTTTTTGAAAAACCTCAGGTGTTAATAAATAATTTTTTACTGTGACACCAATTTGTTTCGATAATTCCTGACGCCGTTTAGGAATTAAACCAGGTGTAAATGGCAAACGCCACTTTTTAATATAGAGTGCATTGTATGGTCGGAATAACATTTTAATGGCTAAAAAATTTGTAAAGCCACCAATGACTGCACCAACTACTGCCATAAAAATAATGGTAATCACTGCATTTTCCATTTAAATCCTCTCATTTCTTTCAAACTCGTACCTATTATATCAGAGTCAGGTCTTATAAAGAAATATTAGCCATTCTTCTTAACTTTTAGTACGATTAGCTTATGTTGAAAGTTTCAGGAGGGGGATATGTATGATTCAACATTTTCATTTTAAGCCTTTATTCGAAAACAATATACTGCCGGGGTGGGCGATTTCGTTTTATTACAAACAACAATTATATAAAGGTGAATACAAAAAAGATGGACAAATCGTTTGGATAGGAGACAAACCTGCAAACAACGAGCTTCCAACTGTTGAAAAAATGATTCACGAGTTAATGTTATTCCATGTCTATGATTGATTAAGATGAGGAAAATCAAAAAATAGAGTTTGTTATGATGCAGCATCTTTCTTGAGATTTCCTAGACATTTAATTTCCTATGCCAAAAAGCGAGCTCATCCGAAGTGGACTCGCTTTTAATCTTACTCTTCCTTCACCTTGTACTTCCTACTAAAAACCAGATAGAAATACGTAGAAGCTATTAAATACAGACAGCCTGTAATTGAAAATGTATAAGCATAGCCCCAATAATTTCCATAGGTTGTTACAAGCCAAGCAGCCGGCAGACCCATTGTCGCCCATCCAACGTTAAATACCATCTGACTTACAGAATTCGCAAGCCCCTTATATTTGTTATGAACGACATCCATCGCTATTGCACTTTGGATTGGATTTCCTGCATTCATTAAAGCTTGGCGCATTAAAAAACCTATTGAAGCAATAAGCAAAGAATTCGTAAAGGCTGTTAAAAAGAGAAACGGAATGGATAATAACTGAAAAATTACTAATGCCCGAACCTTTCCTACTCTTTTTACAAGTAAAGGCCCAATTAGCATTGCAACAGCTGTCATCGCAGAACCCAATGCAATTATTAGTCCTACATAGGAATTTGAAGCATCAAATCGATTTGCAAAGTACAAATTTAAATATGGAATGACTAATCCTGAGCCTGTTCCAATTAATAAGTTGGCAACCCCAAATAGGAGTATCATTACAAAATTCTTCTTAAAACTACTATCCTCCAAATCATCTGACTCTTTAGTTGAGGTTAATCGACGCCCTTGTTTTTGATTTTCAGACTTTGAAGAGCTTAATGATAATAAAGGAATCAAACCAAATGCGAAGATAGCCGCTCCCAAAAGCAGAGAGATACGAATGCTCTCCACTTCCCCATACTGGAATAATAGTTGAGATCCATCTGCCACAAATCCCCCCAGCAAGTTTCCGATGACATTGGCAACTGTCGTAATCGCAAAGTGAATGCTGAACAAATTCATTCTTTCAACAGGCTTTGAATTCTCGGCTAAAAAAGGAACACCAGAAACTTGAACAAACGCCCATACAAACCCAGTCAAAAAGGCAAACATTAAAATCGGCTGTTCAACAGAAACAATACTCCTCCCAAAAAGCATGAATGCTGAAATAAATGTTCCAACTAATAAAATGGATTTTCGGCCAATACGATCGCTTATTATTCCAGCTGGTACTAGCATTAAAGCAGTTGCTAATGAAGTAATTGAAATGACACTACCATTTACTGCTTCCGAATAACCTAACTCCTGAATGTAAAGATTGTACATTACACCAAAAACACCCATACCAATTTGTATGAGAATATTCGATAGCATGAACAACCTTATATTTCGATCAAAAGACATGATATTCGAAAATCCTTCTTTAAGCCGTTTATACATGGCGCACCCACCACTTCCCGCACATATTTCGTTACCCTAAATATACGGTTTACGTTATAGATAGGCAATAGTATTTTCGATATATTAAAAAATTTCTTACATATTCATGATAAGAAAAAGAGTTGGTCCAGATCTCTGGACCAACTCCATACTTTAATTTAATGCTCCTGCTTGCAATCGATACATAGTTTCGTAACGTCCACCTAACGCAACTAACTCTTCATGAGTTCCTCTTTCAACTATTTCTCCCTTATCTAATACGAGAATTTGATCGGCATTCTTAATAGTAGACAAACGGTGTGCAATAATGAAAGTTGTTCTTCCTTTTTTCAATACTTCCATTGCATGCTGGATAATTTCTTCTGTTTCTGTGTCAATATTTGATGTGGCTTCATCTAATATCAAAATGGCAGGGTCGAACGCCAATGCTCTTGCAAAGGAAATTAATTGACGCTGCCCTGAAGAAAGTGTACTTCCCTTCTCAATAACAGGCTCATCAATGCCCTTCTCAAGATTCTTTAATACTCGCTCTCCACCAACTGCTTCAAGGGCTTTTTCTACTGTTTCCCTCGAAATTCTTGGATCTCTTAAACTAACATTCGTTTCAATTGTTCCTGTGAATAAATAAGGATCCTGTAGCACAATGCCCATATGCTCACGGAAGGATTGACGTGGAATAGATAAAATGTTTTTCCCATCAATAATGATTTTTCCCTTTTGAGGGTCATAAAAGCGGAACAATAAATTCATTATCGAGCTTTTCCCTGAACCTGTATGACCAACAAGGGCAATCGTTTCGCCTTTTTTAGCTGAAAAGTTGATATTCTTTAATACATAATCATCCTCTTTATAGGCAAAGGATACATTCTCAAACACAACATTTCCTTCATATCTTGGAATCGATTCCTCGCTAACTGGCTCACCCTTGCGATCAAGCAGCTCAAACACGCGAGAACCTGCTACAAGAGAACGTTCTAATTGTGAAAATTGATTGACGATATTTACTATTGGACCAAATAAACGTGTAATATAGTCCACAAACGCATAAAGAGTCCCTGCTGTAATAACTTCAACTGTTGTCATCGATTGTGTACCGAAATAATAAATAAAGATGACAAAGAAGACTAATCTTAAAACATGTACTAAATTGAACGATGTTGCTGAATCTAAGAATAATAGCTTTCTTTGATATTCATAATGTTCATTATTCATTTCAGCAAATTCATCCTTCATTTGCTTTTCACGCTTGAACGCTTGAATAATCGTCATACCTTGAATAGATTCGTTAATCATTGCATTAATATCGGCAATTTTTGTGCGTACCACATGATTATACCTAGAAGCATATTTTCGATAAGCAACCATCCAAATATAGATAATTGGCACAACAACCAATGCGACAAGGGCCATTTTCACATTTAAGATAAAGAGTGCTACATAAACTCCTAGAATCGATATGAAGCTTGTTACAAATTGCGATAGCACTTGAACATACAAATTATGAATTGCCTCAGTATCATTTGTTACACGCGCAACAATTTTTCCAGCCGGTAAATTATCGAAGTAATCAATCGACATCGTTTGAATATGGCCAAAGACATCCTTGCGCAGCTTTTGAATAATACGGTTCGCACCGATTTGTAAATAGATAAACATAAAATATCGCAGAATCGCCGTTGCAATCGATAAAACGAAAAACACAATAAGCAACTTCACAATCGGCTGAAGTTCAATTGAACCAGGCGTCATATAATGATCAATAATATGCTTTGCAATAAACGGTCCAGCTAAATCTGTGAAAACAGCAATTGTCAACAACGCTAATCCAATATAGATTGGTTTTTTGAAATACATTGCATATTTAAATAAACGTTTACTAGTACTCATTCGCTAGGCACCTCCTCTAGCTGTTGGCGATCATATTGTTCCTTGTACCAGCCTTGTTTTTGAAGAAGCTCCTCATGTGTCCCTTCTTCGATTATTTGCCCTTCGTCCAATACGATTATTTGATCCGCATGCTGAACAGCCGATAAACGATGGGTCGTA
Source organism: Lysinibacillus sp. SGAir0095 (assembly GCF_005491425.1). Lineage (NCBI taxonomy): Bacteria > Bacillati > Bacillota > Bacilli > Caryophanales > Bacillaceae > Lysinibacillus > Lysinibacillus sp. SGAir0095. Next base: position 3,344,993 of record NZ_CP028083.1, read on the forward strand.
ATAATGGTCGTTTTCCCTTTTCTCACTCGGCCAATATTTTCAATGATTTTCGCTTCCGTTTTTGCATCTACAGCGGAAAGTGAATCATCTAAAATGAGGATTTCTGGATTTTTAATCATGGCACGAGAAATCGAAACGCGTTGCTTTTGACCTCCTGAAAGAGATATTCCCTTTTCTCCCACTAGAGTTTCAAGACCCAAAGCTAGATTTTTCAAATCATTTTCAAAGTAGGCAAGACGAACTGCTTCATCAATTTCCTCTTTTGTTGCATCTTCTTTTCCAAATAAAATGTTTTCTCGGATGGTTCTTGAGAATAATACATGATCTTGCGGAACATAGCCGATCCACTCAAGTAGCTGTTCTTTAGTTAACTTTGCAATATCAACGTTTCCAATGGTAAATTGACCTTCCGCTATTGGGTACTCTTTTAATAATTGCTTTACAAAGGTTGTTTTACCTGCACCAGTCTTCCCAACGATACCAAGTGTTTGACCTTGTTTTACATGTAAGGAAATATTGTGTAAGTTTTTCATTTGAGACATAGGATATTGGAATGAAAATTCATTAAACCCTAGAGATGTCGGATTTTTAACATCCTGTGGGGCGTTTGGATTTTTTACATCCTGCTCATAATCTAACGTTTCTTGAACTCGGTCCAGAGATGCATTCCCTTGCTGCATGACATTAATCAATTCACCGATTGCTATCATTGGCCAAACAGCTAAACCTAAATAAACATTAAATGTTACAAGCTGCCCAACTGTCATTTCTCCATTAGATACAAGAAAAGCACCTAGCCCTAGTGCTACAACATAACTAATACCAGTACCAACCTTTGTGATTGGACCAAATAGCGCATTAATTTTGGCAACATGGATATTTTTCTGATACACTTCTTCACTCATATCGGCAAAACGGTTTTCATCCTTCTTTTCTTGTACATAGGCGCGAATTACTCGAACACCTGAAACTGATTCAAGAACATTATCGTTCAGTTCACCAAAAGAATCTTGCGCCTTCATATAGCGTTCGTGCACCATTTTCCCATAATACTGCATGAGTACAGCCATAATTGGGATTGGAAGCATTGAGAAAATCGTTAGCTTCCATGAAATCAAGAATCCCATCGCCAAAATAATGGCCCCCATATAGATGGTAGAATCAAATAACGTCATAATCCCGAACCCTGCAGTTAACGAAACTGCATTTAAATCATTCGTAGCACGGGCCATTAAATCCCCAGTACGATTTTTTTCATAAAAGGTTGGCGTCATCTTTAAAAATTGGTGCATTAGTTTTTTTCGCAAAATTCTTTCTAAAGAAAGTGCTCCACCAAATAATTGATACTGCCATGTAAAGTTAATCATATAACCGAATACTACAATCAACCCAAGCCATAATAGATAATTTCTTAAAGAATCCTCAGTCATTGTCCCAAGTGCAATATCATCAATTGCCACCCCTATTATCCAAGGTGGGACAACTTCAATGACATTTGCAATGGTTAGTAAAACAACTGCGATCAAATATCTTTTCCAATAAGCCTTAAAAAACCACTTTAATTTAACTAATAATTCAAACATTTATGCACCTTCTCCTAATTTGCTGTCCAATCCTAACTATCCACTATCCGTACACTCACTTTTTAACAACTTTCTTGTGTAACGACTTTTCATAATCCTCTCTCCTCTTCCATAATTTTCTATGCATGCACAAAAAAAGGCACCTATCCTCCTGTGAGATAGGTGCTCATAGAAAAAGGATACAAGTATCCAATACCTGTATCCCCTCTTTAATTTATGCGCGTCCTTCATAAATATAAGAAAGCTTGAGGCAGGTTTGGATTAACGTATTTAATTGCTGGCGGCAATGTGTTTTTAATTTTCATAATCCTAACCTCCTTTTCTTATATTTATAATTACAGTTAAAGCGTAGCATATCCATTTTTTGAAAGTCAACAATTTTTAGAAAATAGAAATACTTTTGATATCATCTACACATTAACCGTCTATTCTATGATTTTCCATAAGTCAAAATGTCATAGATTAGTAAAATATTCTTTGGGACAATATATAGCCACTATTTGTATTTTCCCAGTAAATATTTTATCATTGTATTATTCAATTATTTTTTATTATAGGAGGTGTACTCTTTGTTCGCACCCCTCATTCGGGCGAGGAGCAAAGAAAGTATTTGGACGTAGACATAGTAGAGTTAACCATTAAGTTGGCAGCATTTTTCTTGTTAATTGCTGCTACGGCATTTTTCGTTGCAACTGAGTTTGCAATCGTAAAAGTAAGAACAACTCGTATTGATCAATTAGTTGCAGAGGGCAACAAAAAAGCAATGAAAGCTAAAAAGGTTGTTTCGAATTTAGATGAGTATCTATCAGCCTGTCAATTAGGGATTACCATCACTGCCCTTGGTCTAGGTTGGTTAGGTGAACCGACATTTGAGATGATTCTACATCCCTTATTTGAATTGATGAATTTAGATGCAACGCTAGCTTCCCTGCTTTCATTTATTATTGCGTTTATGTTTGTTACGTATTTACACGTAGTCGTAGGAGAGTTAACACCAAAAACGTTTGCCATTGTAAAATCAGAAGAACTTACATTGCGCCTTTCAGGGCCATTAATTGTATTTTATAAGGTCATGTATCCATTTATCCGTACTCTAAACGGTTCAGCTCGAGCATTATCAGGCTTATTTGGATATAAAATGGCATCTGAATCCGAAGTAGCTCATTCTGAAGAAGAACTTCGTATTATCTTAACAGATAGTTATAAAGGTGGAGAAATCAATCATTCTGAATACGAGTACGTAAATAGTATTTTCGAATTCTCTGACCGTACAGCGAAGGAAATTATGGTACCTCGAACTGAAATTGTTGGTCTTGAAAAAGACTTAACAGTTAAAGAAGTATTTGAAGTAATGGGGGTTGAACAATATACTCGTTACCCTATCATTGATGGAGACAAAGACCATGTAATCGGCCTAGTAAATCTAAAGCATTTACTTACTGCGTATATAAAAGATCCTGCAAACGGTAACAAGCCGGTAATTGATTATATGCAACCGATTATTCGAATTTTTGAAACGGTTCCGATTAGTGATTTATTACTGAAAATACAAAGTGAACGAATTCATATGGCTATCCTAATGGACGAATATGGTGGAACTTCAGGTTTAGTCACAATTGAAGACATTATCGAAGAAATCGTCGGTGATATTCAAGATGAATTTGACGATGACGAAATACCAGAAGTACAAGAAATTAGTGATAATCACTACATTATAGATGCTAAATTGTTAGTTGACGAAGTAAATAATATGTTGGGGATTACGATCGATGATGAAGATGTAGATACGATTGGCGGTTGGTTCTTAACTCAACGATTCGATGCCGTTGAAGGCGATAGCTTCGAATATGAAGGTTACGAATTCAAAATTAAAGAATCTGACGGCCACCATATCCTTTACATTGAAGTAACAAAATTACCTGAACCAGAAGAGTCTGATGATGATTTAAAAGAATCAGAAGAATAATTCTAACAGCAGCAATGAAGTATGTCTCAAAAGTTTAATCAGTCAACTTTTGGGACATAACTTTTCATGAAAACAAAAAACTGATTTTTGTACTACCTAAAATTTAGGCTGCAAAAAACAGAGCCGTCTCATTCCAGAAGAGACGGCTCTGTTTTGTCATGTTCTAAAGTTTTGCCAGGAGGAAACATTGTGGAGCTATATACAAATTTACGAGCCGGGGAAAAAGGTGCTTGGCTTTCAATAGGCACTTACTTAATCCTTAGTTCGATTAAACTAACAATTGGATATGTTGGAGAATCAGAGGCGTTAAAAGCGGATGGATTAAATAATACAACAGATATTATTGCTTCCATTGCTGTCTTAATCGGTTTGCGAATATCTCAGAGACCACCTGATTCCAATCACGCTTACGGACATCTGCGTGCGGAAACAATTGCTTCACTCATTGCATCTTTTATCATGATGATGGTAGGCTTACAGGTCCTCTTAAGTTCGGTAATGAATTTATGGAACCCTGTTCGAGAAACGCCTTCTTCCTTAACTGCGTATGTAGCGATAGGGAGTGCAGCTGTTATGTATGGTGTATATCGGTACAATTTAGCTCTTTCAAAAAAAATCAATAGTTCTGCCGTAAAAGCTGCTGCATACGATAACCGTTCTGATGCACTTGTCAGTATTGGTACGGCCATCGGGATATTTGGGGCGATTATTGGCTTCCCTATTATCGATACACTCACAGCTTTAGTTGTTGCCATCATTATCATAAAAACGGCAATCGAAATCTTCTGGGACTCGGTTCAAACATTAACAGACAGCTTTGATATTGAAGAAGCCGAAACACTATCTGTCCTTATACACAATGTTTCTGGCGTGATTGATTTAGTCGACTTTAAAGGTAGATCCCATGGAAATGTGAGTTTTATAGATGTTACAGTAACAGTGAATCCCCATTTAGATGTCCGCCAAAGTCATCAAATCACTGAGAAAATCGAATCAACGGTTAAAAAATTTAATCCATTCTGTATGGTGCTTGTCCATATAGAACCGCATGAGCTTACAATAGCGACTGATGAGGATTATCATTTTTAGGTTTTGAAGGTAATGATAGCGCGCAGCCTTACATTTGTAGGCTGCGGTTACTTATACTACTATTTAATTTTTCTACTTTTAGTTTGGCGAGAGGATTTTTTTAATCTCGCCACTTTTGCTGAAAATCCCGACACTTTCATCAATAATCCCGACACATCAAAATTTCAACTACAGCTTCAACTATTATCTATACATTTAACTCAATAACTTTCCAAAACAAACAAAAAAAAGCTCAATCTCCTCTGTTCAAAGACCAAGCTTTTGATAAATAATTTAATGACAACACATTATGGCGTTTCGCTTCCTTCAGTTAGTCCATGTTTTACTGCGTAAAGGGCAGCTTGCGTTCGATCTTGAACATCGAGCTTTGAGAATATATTTGAAATATGAGTCTTTACTGTTTTCTCAGTAACAAATAAGGACGAGGCAATTTCCCGGTTGCTTTTCCCTTTTGTTAATTCGGCTAATACATCTCTTTCCCTTGGAGTTAAAGCGTTTTTCACATGAGGAAGGTTTTCTTCTTCCCGAAGTGTCTCTTCTAATTGAATTGTTGCAACCGGGTGTATGATATTTTCGCCACGAATAATTTCGCGAATGGAGTTCACCAATTCGTCCGGTTCAATATCCTTTAATTGATACCCTGCAGCACCTGCTTCGATGGCAGGTAAAACATGATCTTTATCTGAAAAGCTTGTTAACATTAAGATATGAACGTCCGGCCATTTATCTTTTATCTTTTTCGTTGCTTGAATGCCGTCCATTTCAGGCATGACAAGATCCATTAATACAATATCGGGTTGTAGAGATTCAACAAGCTCAACAGCCTCTATTCCATTTTTTGCTTCCCCAATTACTTCGATATCCTTTTGTGTTTTTAGAAAAAATAGTAAACCACGTCGTACAACATGATGGTCATCTGCTATTAAAACTCGAATCATGTGATCCCCCCCTAATATGGTAAACGGATTAATAATTCCGTTCCCTTTCCAATTTGGCTAACCCAATCTGCAGACCCTCCAAGTGCAATAGTACGGTCCTGAATGGATTGTAAGCCGATAGAAGGAAGTCTTTTCTCCTGATCAATGACAAACCCTCTTCCTTCATCCTTAATGACAAGCAATATATCTGTTGGCGTTACAGTTAAATAGATAATCGCCTCTTGTACTCCAGCATGTTTGCGTATATTGTTCAAGGCTTCCTGCGTAATACGAAATAGCGTTTCTTCTACCCTTGATGGAAACTGAATAACTCCTGAGACATTGACCGTTAAATTAATGTTTAACATTTCTGAATAGGCTTTAATTGCCTCGAGTAATCCACTTTCCAAACCTTTTGGGCGTAATTGCCAAATTAGTGCCCTCATTTCAGTTAAGGCTGATTTTGTTAGCTGCTGGATCTCTTTGAATGTTTCCTTGATTTCTGCAGTTTCACTCATTTCAATTCCAGCTCGAGCTGTTAGTGTTACGGAAAATAACAATTGGTTTACGGAATCATGTAAATCTCGTGCCAATCGATTTCTTTCCTGCACCAAGGCAATTTCTTGCTCTTGCTTTGTTAAATTAATGCGTTTAATAGCTGAACCCATTTGAAAAGCTACAGATTCTAGTAATTCTAATTCTTCTTCCGTAAATTTTGCTGTTTTAGGAGAAGCAACATTTAAAATTCCAAACCGTTCGTCTCCCGATTGCAATGGTACTGTCGCATGGTGCGTAATATCCGCATTATCTCCTGTATTCGATTCAATCGCTGCTTCAATTCTTTGGCATTCTATAATATTGGAGGCTTTTTTTAACTCATTTTTTCGATATCTAGATACACACCAACAGCCACCCTTTTGCAAATGATGGCAGTTATTATACTCGAGTGCCTCCGGTAAATTTTCTTGAGCAATCAACTCGGTTTTCCCTTTTTCATTGATAAAGAAAATCCATCCGGTTTCAAAATTTGTCCCGTTTAAAAATTTACTTAAAGCACCTTTTAACATCGGGATTAAATCTGTTTCTTCATTTAATAGCTCTGCAATTTCTTTTAGGATTGTTATATTCGAATGATCATTGACTGACAAGCTTTGAACACCTCACACTATACACTTTCAGCAAGAGTAACTTTTATTTTCGAACAAGCTATCCTCACTTTTTTATTTACTAATCATATCATTAGACTGTACCCCATCGCATTTGTATGGTTCTCATACTTTTGGATGAAATTTTTTCTTGAATTGAGATAAAAGTTTATGGAATACCACTAATATTGTGTGACTTTAAGTGTATAATATAATCGTATTACGTTTTACTAGGGGGAGTAAGAATGCAAGTTGTAAATCCAAATAACTCTAATGCTTATCGATTAGCCTATGAATCAATACGAAATATGATTATAAGTGGTGAGTTAAATGGTGGTATTAAGCTTGTCGAGGAACGATTAGCTGAAAAAATCGGGGTAAGTCGAACGCCCGTAAGAGAAGCCATTCGCCATCTTGAACAAGAAGGTTTAATCAAAAACAAACGAGTTTACAAACCCACAAAGGAAGACTTACTCTACTCATCGGAGTTAATCACGTTAATTGAAAGCTATGCTGCCAAAAAAGCAGCTGAAAACATGACAAAGGAAAAATTAAGCCAATTAAAGCAGGCGTTGAAAGAATCAAAAAAAGGTACATTCGATGAAATTGTAAGCGTAAACATGAAATTTCACGAGCTGATTATTGCAGAGTGCAATAACCCTGTGATGATCGAGGAAATACAAAAAGTGAATACGGTTTATAATTTATATCGCCGGCTGCTTATAAAAAATAAACGACCTTTATTATACGAAGAGCATCAGGAAATATACGAGGCAATCGCATCAAAGAACGGTGATTTAGCTTCCGAATTAATGCGCAAACATCTAAAATTAGACTTAAAATACATGCTTCGATACTCAAATATTTTCTAGTAACTTTCTTTTAGTTTAATGATTCATATAATCGTCAAAAACACTCTTATTTTAATTATTTCTAATTCAAAATAATTTACTTCTATTTAGCAACAAATTATAATCAAGCTACAATAGAAAATGATTACTAGGAGATGCTAAATGAATAAAAAACTAGAGAATAGTTTGCTCTCTATATGGCTTGTGTCATTATTAGCAACACTTGGTTCCCTCTATTTTTCCGAAATACGCAGCTACGAACCTTGCGAGTTATGCTGGTATCAACGAATACTTATGTACCCGATACTATTAATGACAACGATAGCTTACATACAAAAAAATGCTCGAATTGCCGTAACAACGGCAGTGTTTTCATGTATAGGTGGTATCATCTCTCTTTATCATTATGGTATTCAAAAGCTGGACTTCTTAGCTGATTCTGCGCCTGCATGTGGACGAGTTCCATGTACTGGACAATATATTAATATGTTAGGCTTTATTACCATACCATTTCTAGCTGGTGTTGCGTTTATATTAATCGCTATTACTAGTTTCTACATGATAAAAGTACTGAAGGGAGAAAAACAATGAAAAAATTAGGAATTCTCGGTGCAATTGTCGTTGTACTTTTTGCAGCCATTATTATACTTACAAACTTAGCAAATGAAGATAAATTAAAAGACAACCCTTATGATACTGATAATTTAAATCAAGCAACAATTGATCTACTAGATAATGAAAATTATCAAAATATCATCCTACCTGAAGCTCTAAAAGAAAAAATTGACTCTGGGGAACCTGTAGTTGCTTATATGTTCAGTCCAACATGTGTACACTGTCAAGCTATGACACCAGCGCTGATGCCAATCGCAGAGGAAGTAGATGTTCAAGTCGACCAATATAACCTTTTAGAATATGAAAAAGGTTGGGATGATTATACCATTGAAGCAACGCCAACTTTAATCTATTTTAAAGATGGGAAAGAAGTAAACCGTATTGTCGGAGATTACTCTAAAGATACAGAAGTGATTTATGATTTCTTAGAGCAGGCTAAATCGTAATGTCGGCAAAAATTATATTAAGTTGATGAATAATCGTGTTCATTTTTGGACACGATTATTCTTATTTTGGAGGTAGAATATGTTCCCATATGAAATTATTCAAGAAGGATTAACAGTAGAAGAATTATTGCGTGAAAAATGGCGCCTTGGTAAAAAAATTGTACACGAATTACGTATGGCAAAAGCAGTGACTTTATCAGATGGAACTCCTGTATTGTGGAAGGACCCTCTAAAAAAGGGGACGATTCTGCATTTTGAATTCGAAGCACCTGCTTCGAATTACAAGCCAACTGCAAAATGTGAGTTGTCGATTCGATACGAGGATGAGCATTGTCTTATTGTTTCAAAACCAAAAGGGATGGCCACCCATCCAAATGACGAACAGGATATCAACACTTGTTTGAATCATGTGATGGCTCATATTAAAGAAAACGGTGGCCACTATGCTGAGCATGTTCATCGTCTTGACCTTGGGACAAAAGGGTTATTATTAGTAGCCAAACACCCGATTGCAAAATCAATATTTGACCGCATGATTGAGGAAAAATCCATTATCCGAACTTATGAAGCAGAAGTTCAAGGAAACATTCGCCAAGAAAATGGAACGATTAATGCTTCTATTGGAAAAGATCGCCACCATGCAACTCGTCGTGTGGTTTCATCATCCGGTCAACATGCGATCACTCATTTTGAAGTTGTAAAACGTTTTAAAGGTACATGTCTGGTCCATCTAGTTCTTGAAACTGGACGTACACATCAGATACGAGTTCACATGGCCCACATAGGTCACCCAATTGTTGGAGACACAATGTATAACGCGCGTCAAACCGCTTCTGGGGACTACGAATTACATGCGATTCAATTAGAATTTGAGCACCCTTTTTTAAATAAACAAGTCGTTGTAGCTGATAAATAATGTAAAAAAAGAGTTCCTTGTTCTTTGTAGACAAGGGACTCTTTTATATTCTTTATATTTCTTCTGGTTTTATAAGTTCCATATATTGTTTGACCATCGTTTCGTTCATTTCTCCTGTTATGATTTTTACAATCTCTCCATTTGGATTAATCAAGAAAGTCGTAGGCAATGGATTGATATTATATGCGGTCATCACGCTTTTTTCTTTATCGATTACAACAGGGAAAGTTAGCCCTTTACTCTCGATATAATTGCGAACTGCAAAATCCGATTCCGCAATATTTACCGCTAAGACTTGTACACCCTGCTTTTGATATTCGTGATATTGCCGATCAATGATAGGGAATTCTTTTTTACATGGTTCACACCATGTTCCCCAGAAATTTAAGAAGAGCCCTTGTCCTTCATACTCGGATAATCGATGTTTTTCCCCATTTAAGTCAGTTAACTCAAAATCTGGAGCTTCATCTCCTACTTGTAACACCTGTACTTTTTCTTTCGTTAAGCTAGTGTATACGGTAAAAACAATTGCAGCAAACAACACGAATAATATTGAGAATCTGACAATAGACCTTTTTTTCTTTTTATCGTTCATACTCACAATCCTTTCTAACTCCTATCAAACAGGAGCTATTTACGTTTCCATAAAACAATCATTGAGACTGTTATGATGACAAATGCTATAAGTGATAAGAATGGTATCGTTACAAAACCAAACCAATTAATGTATTGACCAGAGCAAGGGACACCACTTGTACATGCGCTAAACTCACTCATTGAAGGGATTTTTTGTACAGCATAATGATAGCTGGACATAATGATTCCAATCACTGAAATTGGCAATACATATCTATATATCCCTTTATCATTTCGATAGAATGCTATTCCCAGCAAAATAACCAGTGGGTACATTAAAATTCGCTGATACCAGCAAAGTGTACAAGGAATAAACTTCATTTGTTCACTGAAAAATAAGCTGCCACTCATAGCAATAATAGATGTAATCCATGCAAGCATTAATGGTTTATTGATCATTTGAGGCTTCCTCTACCATTTCTGCAAAATCATCTGTTGTCATTCCCTCAAATTTCTTCCCGCCAATAAATATTGTAGGGGTTGAATTGACACCTAGATTATTAGCCATTTCCATATCTTTATCCAGAGAAGCATCACCCTGGTTGTCACTAAATGCCTGAACAACTTGTTCAACCTCTTCTTCACTTGCTACTTTTGATAAGACTGCTTTTAAAAAGGTTTCATCCATAAAATTTTCTTTTCCATCCGCAGTTGTTTGGTTGGCAAACAACAAGTCATGGAACTCCCAGAATACTTCGTTACCAAGCTCTTGATATACTGTTTCTGCAAAGAGAGCTGCTGTTGTAGAGTCCACAGCTATAAAAGAATAGTTCATAAAATAAAACTTTGCCTTGCCAGTATCGATAAATTCCTCTTTAATATAAGGCACCATTGAACTATTAAATTCACCACAATGAGGACATTTATAGTCTCCAAATTCAATGATTTCAACAGGGGCATTTTCATCTCCCATAAACGGTTGATTTTCATAATCAATTTCCGCTGTTTCTTGACTAACATCTGTTAATAAAATAATCCCTATAATACATACAGCTATTATTCCAACAATCCAAAATATTTTCTTTGACATAATAAACTCTCCTTTTAAAACTACATTATGTAGTGTAACTGGTTAAAAAATTTACGCTAATGCGTAAATAAAAAAGATACTGATCAAACTGAATACAAGAATCGACCACATTGTGATGATTACCGGTACCTTGATATGTGTATTTTTTAATGGATTTAATATATGCTCAATTCGATAATTTACAGATGTCTCCGCAAAAGAAGCATAGGCAAAAGATTTTGTCTCAAGCTTCCCTACTTTTAACATCTTCATTAGTGCACTGCCAATATGGAGTGCTGTCTCTTGTTTTTCTATCGCTAATTCATCTGCCATCACTTCTTGAATTACACGATACTTTTCATTAAACCATTTTAATATTGGAATATAAGGCAATGTAACAGAATTAATTGACAGTAAAAAGATTTTTAATGGATCATGATTGTTTAGATGGTACGTTTCATGATAAATAACCGCTTCTAACTCTTCTTCGCTCAGCAAGTTTAATAGACCCGTTGACAGAACAATTTTAGGTGATATAAAACCCATTGTAATAGCAACTGGAACTGGATAAGAAATAATGATAAATTCTTTCTTTCTATTTTTGAATTGGTCATTAAATTCCTTTGTTAAACTTTCACAACTATATTGTTGTAATCGGCGTCTCATTTTCACTGTTTGGATAATCTGGGTACTAATTTTCCAAAGAGCAAATAAAAAAGTACCTATTACCAAAATATCTACTGCATATGTTAATGAGGTTAAACCGATCAATTTTAGAGTATTATGACACACTTCAAAAATATTAAATCGTAAATTTGAACCCGAAATTAGGGATATTAAGTAGAGGCCCATCTGAACAAAAATAGATCCCGAAATTAATATAGACAAGGTAAACATAGATTTCGACTGACGTTTACTCATCTTTTTTATCCTTTTTTAATTCTCTAATTTTCAATTCAAGTTTCTTTACCAGCTCATCGTCTACATCCTCTAGTGCATCCAGCATATGACTTACAACAACGCTTCCAAACTCGTCCATTAGTTCATGAGTCATTTCTTTGGATTGGTTATTTATAAACTCTTCTCTCGATTGAATGGGTTTATAATAGGAGGATCTGCCAACAGGTTTCTTTTGAAGGATTCCTTTTTCAACTAAACGATTCATCACTGTCATGACTGTATTAAAATTGGTTGGTTTTTCTTTCTCTAGCAAAGTCTGTACTTCCTTAATGGTCATTTCTTCTTGATACCAAAGAATGTCCATAATTTTTGCCTCAAGTGGTCCAAAAAATCGATTTAATCCACTCTCTAGCATATTAAATTTTCGAATTTTCATGGTTAACCCACCTCACATTACTCATTGTAGTGTTAGTTTATTTATACGTCAACTACATAATTCACTCTCTTTAAAAATGAAAAGAACTGCCAGTAGAGTCTTAGAGATAAGACATTCCTGGCAGTAGATCTTAGAAATCGAAGTTAAAGTTATCCGGGTTCTTACCGAAGCGTTGATTTTTATTTAATTGGTCAAGACGAGTCATTTGTTCTTTGGAAAGCTCAAAATCAAAAACTTGAGCATTTTCCTTAATGCGACATGGTGTAACAGACTTCGGTATCGAAATACTATCATGTTGATAATGCCAACGAAGGATTACTTGTGCTGTAGACTTCCCGACTTTTTCAGCAATCGCCAAAATTGTTTCATCCTGAAGAATCACTCCACGACCTAGTGGTGACCATGCAGTAAGTGCCATCTCATTTTCTTTACAAAATGCGCTTAGCTGTTCTTGTGATAAATAGGGATGCATTTCAACTTGATTGACCATTGGTTTTACATTTGCTTTTAAAAATACTTTCTCAAGATGGTGTATATGGTGGTTTGATACACCTGGTACGCGAATTAGCCGTTCTTCATAAAGGCGCTCAATTGCACGATACGTATCCACGAACTTCTCCTCTACTGGCCAATGCGTTAAATATAAATCTATATAGTCAAGACCTAATTTTTTCATTGAGGTTTCAAATGCACGTAATGTTTCATCGTAGCCCTGATCTGTGTTCCAAACCTTCGTTGTGACAAAAATTTCTTCTCGCGGAACTTCCGAAGCCCGAATCGCTTCCCCAACCTCTTCCTCATTGTAATAAAGTGCAGCAGTATCGATGGCACGATAACCAAACTCAAGGGCCTTACTCATAGCCTGGATTGCTTCTTCACGATTTGTCATTTTGTAAACGCCCAAGCCTAAATAGGGCATGTTTACTCCATTTGCTAATATTTTTGATGGGATTACTACCGTCAATTTACTCACTCCTATCTTTTCTATCTTCATTATATGATGGATTTCAATCATACCAAAACAATCGCTTTAATCATTTAATCTCATTACTATTTATCTCTATAGCTTGCTATATTAAAATCTCACATAACAATTATTTTTACATATTTCATCGTTCTAACTATCAACTTCTATAAATATAAATAATAAAGGACTATTTTCTTATCCTAACGTCCGTTTACTATGTAATTTAGGGAGGTTACTATTTATGATGGATACACCGTTATTGTTAACTAGCTTTTTAGATCGGGTTGAAAGATATTTTCCACAGAAATTAATTATTTCGAGAACTAGCTCAGATACCATTCATCGCATTACCTATAAAGAATATGTCAAGCGTACTCGAAAACTAGCAAATGCATTAACTAAACTAGGCATGAAACAAGGAACGAAAGTGGGTTCTTTTGCATGGAATCATCATCGACATCTAGAAGCTTATTTTGCTGTTCCTTGCGCTGGTGCTATTTTGCATATGATTAATATTCGTTTATCCCCTGAACATATTATTTACGTTATTAATCATGCTGAAGATGAAATTCTATTAATTGATGGTGATCTACTCCCATTATTTGAAAAAGCAATTCCATATCTAAAAACGGTGAAACATATTGTCGTGATGCAAGATAATATGGACGTTCCTGAATCCAGCTTCCCAAATATTCACTCCTATGAAAAATTACTGGCTGAAACTGATGATACATTTGATTTCCCTAAAGATTTAGATGAAAATGCCCCTGCTGGAATGTGTTATACAAGTGCAACAACAGGCATGCCAAAAGGGGTGGTCTATTCACACCGTGGTCTAGTGCTACACAGTCTAGCACTCGGTTTAGCAGACAGTATGGGCGTACGTGAACAAGATGTCGTTTTACCTATTGTTCCAATGTTCCATGCAAATGCTTGGGGCTTACCCTTTGCAGGTGTTGCTTATGGTTCAACTCAAGTGTTACCAGGTCCGGCCTTCACACCTTCCTTAATACTCGACTTAGTCGAACAAGAAAAAGTGACCTTAACAGCAGGAGTACCAACAATTTGGTTAGGCGTTGCCCAGGAACAACAGAAAAATCCTCGCAACATTTCGTCTTTGCGTGCTGTTGTGTGTGGAGGATCAGCTTCACCAAAAGGATTAATCAAAACCTTCGAGGAGACATTTAAGGTTCCATATATTGTTGGCTACGGGATGACGGAAACTTCACCGATTGTTTCGTTATCTAATTACACATCTGCTATGGACGATTGGACTCCTGAAGAGAAATTAGATATTCGTGCTTCACAAGGATTAACCGTTCCTCTACTTGATACGGAGGTAGTGAATGAGACGGGCGTTGTTCCATGGGATGGTAGAACTATGGGTGAACTTCGCATACGCGGACCTTGGATTGCAAATGAGTATTATAAAGATGAAAGATCGATAGACGCATTCAAGGATGGATGGCTTTACACGGGAGATATTGCCGTTGTAACTCCTGAAGGGTATATAAAAATTACAGATCGTACGAAAGATTTAATCAAAAGTGGCGGTGAATGGATTTCTTCGGTTGAAATAGAAAATGCTTTAATGACACATGAAGCAATTTTTGAAGCAGCTGTTATTGCCATTCCCCACGAGAAATGGCTGGAACGCCCATTAGCCTGCGTTGTTTTAAAAGAAGGAAAAGAAGCTACAAAAGAGGCATTAATCAGTTACTTAGAAGGACAATTCGCAAAATGGTGGCTACCGGATGATATTGTCTTCCTAAACGAAATTCCAAAAACATCTGTTGGTAAATTCTTAAAAGCAAAATTAAGAGAAGATTTAAAAGATTATCAAGTGAAGATTTAAGAGAAGAGGGGTATCTCCATTTTATAGGGGAAACCCCCTTTTTTTCGAGAGTAGAAGTTTACGGTATAATACGCTGTATATTGGGAATTGATCTATTAATTTTTTCGTTTTAGACTTTCTTTTTCATCATTATCATTATCGAGCTCATCAAATTGAATAGGATCCGGGAAACGTTCATCTTCCTCCAATTGTGCACCATCACGCATCCGTTCCATTTGCTTTCCTAAAAAAATTAAGTCTTCCATATTATTTGCCATAGTTCCGCTTAAAATAGATTTATCTTGTTCCACAATCATCAGCCTCCTTTCTTTATTATTACCCAATAATGAGAATTGAACCTCTTTTTGATATAAGAAATTAATGTAGTAAAGTTTTTTTATTTGAGCTATACTTAGTAGAGAGATTTTATATACACAAGGAGGATACTTCCATGGGTTTAGTATTAATTCTTGGTGTTACAGTAGCATTCTTAATCGCTATCTTTACAGCTGGTTATGAAGGCGATTACACATCAAACAAATAATCATAGTACAAAAGAAGCTAGGGTAACATAAGTTATCCTAGCTTCTTTTTTTAATACACTTTCCTCTTGATAGCCTCTTGACTTTTACTACTATCAAAAATATACTTAGTTACATAAAGTAAGTTGATTATCTAAAGGAGGCAAATTCTATGCCGACACACTTTCATAAAAAACCCAATATGTATGTTTCACATGTTCAGTTAAAGGTTTCAAACCTTGAACGTTCAATTGATTATTATAAATCCATCATTGGATTTGATGTCTTGGAGCAAACACAGACATCCGCAGTCCTAACATTTGATGGGTCTACAAGTTTGTTATCATTAGAAGAAGTACCGAATGCCCTTCCATTAAGACGTGGTCAAGCTGGGCTATATCACTTTGCTCTTTTACTACCCACTCGTAAAGACTTAGGTAACTTTATTCAAAATATTATTCAGCAAAATGTACGAGTAGGAGCAGGTGACCATCATGTAAGTGAAGCGTTTTACTTAAACGATCCTGATGGAAACGGTATTGAGGTATACTCTGATCGACCTGAACAAGAGTGGATTTGGCAAGAGGATGGTAAAGTCTACATGACAACTGAGCAAGTCGATGTACAATCTGTACTCCGAGATGCTGACGGGACATGGAGTGGTCTGCCTAATGGAACAGTCATGGGTCATATCCACTTATCTGTTGCAAATTTAGCGGAGAGCGAAAAATTCTACACACAAGCTTTAGGCTACGAAATTGTAACCCGTTACGGGGATCAAGCATTATTTATCTCAACTGGGAAGTATCACCATCATATCGGTCTAAATACTTGGGAAAGCTTAAACGGTACCCCAGTTCCGGAGAATGGTATAGGCCTTAAATCGTTTACTATCGTGTTAGACAATGAAGCACAAGCTGATCAAATTAAGAGTAATCTGGCTTCAATGGGTGCAAAAGTAGAAGTTTTCGAAGGTGCATCTGATTTCGGCGGCGTGCAAAACTTCTCAACCCTTGACCCATCTGGAATTCGTATTGTTTTTACTTTTGATGGGGTATAAAAAAGAAGCAACTTAGGAAGCCGCTATTGATTGTCCTGCACTCAGAGACTTTCCTTATAAGTTAACGACAATTTTTTCTTAGTCCTGCGATTTTTGTCCTCGAGTGTGCTTATCGAGGGCAATTTTTTCTTATTTCTTGGATTTGTGTCCACGAGACTGCTTATCAGGGACAAATTTTCCTTAGTCCTGCAATTTTTGTCCTCGAGACTGTATATCAGGGACAACTTTTTCTTAGTCCTGCAATTTTTGTCCTCGAGACTGCTTATCAGGGACAACTTTTTCTTAGTCCTGCAATTTTTGTCCTCGAGACTGCTTATCAGGGACAATTTTTTCTTAGTCCTGCAATTTTTGTCCTCGAGATTGCTTTTCGGGGACAATTTTTTCTTATTTCTTGGATTTTTGTCCACGAGACTGTATATCAATGACAACTTTTTTTACTTCTTCGATTTTGGGCTACGAGTTGCACCCTCGCTTCCCATAATCAATCAAATCAAACTCCTTTGAACATTGAGAAGCAATCTCTCTCGCTTATTTGCCCCAATCCAATACCAGTTAGGAAGCACTGTCTCTCGTACCTACTTTTACTTTTTGCACCAATATTTATTTCGAAGATTCCTCAATCTCTTCATAAAAAAAAGACCCCTGTTCCCAACCAAATTCAGTCAAATGGCGAATGTATGACCATTAATAGTCCCTTTAAAATGAACGAAAGGGGGAATTTTTGTGGAAAAACGATGGCCAACTGAATTGCCTGTGGTACAAGTACGTGTTGCCCGGCCTACAGATCAAATTGAAGTGCTGGAAAGGTTTTATTGTGAGGGAGTGGGCTTAGAGAAAATTGGATCTTTTAGTGGGCACCGAGGCTATACTGGTCTATTAATTGGCATGCCTGATGCTAGCTATCATTTGGAATTTACACAGCATATTGAGGGTAGCCCATGTCCTGCACCAAGTAAGGATAACCTACTTGTATTTTATATCCCGAATCAAGCATCTATTGATGCTATTGCAAAAAGACTAAAGGAAATGGGTTATCCAGAAGTAGCTCCTGAAAACCCTTATTGGGAAGAAAAAGGGGTTACAATTGAGGATCCAGATGGCTGGCGAATTGTTTTAATGAACACAAACGGAATATAAAATAAAGCTCCATTGTGTGGCATTTACACTACACAATGGAGCTTTATACTATTTTAATCCAGGGAAATTTTGTTGACGTAATGCTTCGTAAATGATGATGGCTGCCGTGTTCGATAAATTTAGCGAGCGTACATGATCACTCTGGGGTATACGCAAACATTTATCGCGGCGTTCATAGGCAAAATCCTTTGGCAAACCCGTCGTCTCTTTCCCAAACATGAAATAAATATCTTTTTCTTTATCGCTAAAGTCATGGTTGGAGTATGGTTCATCACTGTAAGTTTCAATAAGAAATAGCTCGCCATCATTTGAATACTGGATAAAGTCTTCTAAACTATCGTGATAGACAATATTGACTGAGTGCCAATAATCTAATCCCGCACGTTTAAGCATTTTATCATCTGTCGAAAACCCTAGTGGGCGGATTAAATGTAAAGATGTCTTTGTTCCTGCACAAGTACGAGCAATGTTTCCCGTATTGGCTGGAATTTCAGGTTGATATAATACGATATGCAATGGCAAATCAGGACACTTCCCTCACTATATTTCTACTACAATTATATTATTGAAGAAAAGTACTTTCTTCAACATTAAATAACCTCTTCATTTACTGGCTATTATGCTTAGTTATCGGCAACTAGCAAATTCACTAGCCACCCAATGTTATCTTACTTAAGCATTCAATAACTTAAGCCCCTTCTCGATCTCGCGAAGAACTTCTTCATCTTTTTCAACATCCATGGCCTTTTGTAATGCTTCTTTTGCACTTGGACCACCGATTTTCCCTATAGCCCATGCAGCTGTTCCACGCATCACTGGACGTTCATCTTTAGACATAATAGTGATTAAATCTGGTATAGCTGATTGTTCTTTAAAGTGCGCCAGTGCAATAATGGCATTACGCTGTATGGGCTTCTTGCCTCTCCAGGAGCCAGACATATAGCCAAACTTGGCTTTAAATTCTTTATTCGACATTTGAAGCAGCGGTTGTAAAAGGGGTTTTGCCAACTCTGGATCTGGCTTAAACTCATCATGAATCCAGTTGCTTTTCCCTTTATTTTTAGGGCAAACTGTTTGGCATGTATCACAGCCATAAATACGATTTCCCAGTTCTTTCCGAAACTCATCCGGTAAAAAGTCTTTCGTTTGCGTTAGGAATGCCACACAACGCTTTGAATTTAGCTGCCCGCCCTCGACCAATGCTCCTGTTGGACAAACATCTAAACACAGTCGGCAATCCCCACATTCATCCTCAATTGGTGTATCTGGTTTAAAAGGAATATTGGTGATCATTTCTCCTAAGTATACGTATGAACCAAACTCCGGAGTAATAATCGAACAGTTCTTGCCACTCCAACCAATACCCGCTCGCTCTGCAACTGCTCGGTCCACCAGCTCACCAGTGTCTACCATCGACTTGGTTTGAGCATTAGGAATGCGCTTTTTCAACCATTCTTCAATTAAGTTTAAACGCTCCCGCATAGCAACGTGGTAATCGATGCCCCATGAGGCTCTAGCAAAAATCCCACGACGTTCACCCTTCTTACCTGTTGGGGCATCTTGCATTCTCGATGGGTATGCTAGAGCAATGGCGATAATACTTTCTGCGCTATCTAAAAGAAGCAGGGGCTCGGTCCTTTTCTCAATATCCGATTCTTCAAAACCCGATTGATAGCCCAACTCCTGCTGACGTTTTAATCGATTTTTCATCTCATGAAAGGGAGAGGCATGCGTAAAACCGATTTTGTCCACGCCAATGGACTTTGCGTATTCAACTAACTCTGTTTGCAATTGTTCGATTTTCATTTTCGCATTCAACTCCTTTTTTTGGTAAAATATATTTTAACCGCAAGTATTCGGTGAAATCTAAAAATTGTAGGTGATTTGCTTGAACATCTCCTTAGACAAATCAATTCTTCAAACAAACGACCAAGTCAAAATCGGCATTATCCATTATACCAAAATTGTTGTGTCAGAATCTCCTCAAATGATAAAAGGACGCACACAACTTTATCAGGAAAACTTGTATTTGGAACTTCAAGAAAATCCTGTAACTCAAAGAGAAGGAATTGCGGAATGGCGGACTGTTTGGAAGTCATTTGGCGCTGATCCCAATCGCTATCGACATTCTGCTGAAAGCTTGATGCGCCGAATTGCAAAACAAAACTATTTAACCCCATTCCATTCAGCAGTTGATATCAATAATTTTTTCTCCCTTCAATATGAGATTCCAATTGGTATCTATGATATTGAAAAACTAGTCGGAGATATTGAGATTACCCTGGGGACTGAGCAAACTGGATACGATGGGCTAAACGGACGTTTTAATTCTTTGAATCATATTTTATATAGTAAAGATCAAGAAGGGGCTTTTGGTAGTCCATTTGTTGATTCTGTTCGAACTGCTGTTACAGAGGAAACTTCACACGCATTACAAATTTTCTATTTAAGACCATCATTGGATGAGGCACAATGTCATCAATTATTAGCAACTGCCGGCAAAATGTTTACACAAGTAAATGGCGGTGACTATGAAAGTTTCTTATTAAACCAGGATAATCTTGTACTTTCAATATAGGGGTGAATGCTATGAAGAAGATACCATTAGCAGAAGGGGTTAAGTTAAAAAGTATTTTAACGAAAAAAATCCAAGAACTTATCAGTGAAATCCATCATGTCTCACATGCTGTTGTGGAAAAAGGGCAAGAACCAAAAACATCTGGTCGATCAATCAGTGAAGTAGAAACGGAACTTGCACAAGTGCGGAAAGACTCCAGGTTACTGGACAAGCTTATTTACCGAGCAAATATTGATAATACGGTTTCTTTTAAAGGCGAAGAATTGCCAATTGTTGAAGCAATTGAACTAGCATCGCAATTGCGTGCTGAAGCTAGTCTATATAAACACCTTGGCCAGTCCGAAAAAGAAGCACTTTACCATAGTGCCAGTGAATCTGTCATTTTCTATAACGTTGCCATGTACGACCCTGCGGAATACCGAAAACGTGCAATTGAAATAGAAAAAGAGGCACATCGTTTATCGAATTTAATTAATGCAAAGAATTACCAAGTCGAAATTGAATTTGATGATTCCAAATATATCTAATCTCGGTGCGGTGAGACTCCAAACCGAGGCGTATGTACTGTCGCACGCTTTTTGAAGCATTTAACCAAACCGATTACCTGTAACCAGTTACCCTGTGACCTTTAACTAATAACCAACTATAGTCAAAGTTACAAAACTCAATTATAGGAATCTTGAATTGACGGTACATACGTTACAAAACCACGATTTCTTGCTAATTTAGCGAAAATCGTGGTTTTCCTTTTTGAACTTATTGAATTACTCCACACCAGGCAAGATTCGAAGAACCTTTAAATCAGCATCCAAAATGGCTTCGACACCTAATGGAATTGCAATATTAGGTTCACAATGACCAATCATAAATCCAGCAACAGTCGGTTTTCCAAATGGTTTTAAATACTCTTCAAAAAGTGCCCATACCTCTTCCAATGTTCCATCATTTATAGCAGTAAAGTTTCCAATAACAAATCCAGCTGCCTCTTCTAATTTTCGGGATAGACGAAGCTGATTTAACATGCTATCAATATTTTCCATGGACTCTCCAATATCCTCAAGCAACACTATTTTATTTTTCGTAACTACTTCAAATTTAGTTCCTAATGTACTCACTAAACGGTTTAAATTTCCACCTGTTATTTCCCCTCGTGCATTGCCAGGAATAAGAGTTTTTAAAGGAGTTAGATTTTCGTCGTACTGTATTTCAAAAGGGGTGAAAAGCTGTTGGAACATTCTTCTCGAAAGATCTGAAAGTTCATTTGACCCTGTAGATGAAAGCATCGGGCCATGAAAAGTAACGATATTTGAGAACTCTTGAAAGGCAGTATGGAAATAAGTAACATCTGAGAACCCCCAAAAGATTTTCGGATTTTCCGTTAACGCTTGATAATCAATTCGATTTGCAATCCGTGCTGCTCCGTAACCACCTTTTAAACAGAAGATGCCTCTTATTTCTGGATCTTGAATCATTTTATGTAAGTCATTCAGTCGTTCATCATCCGTACCAGCTAAATATTTCTTTGTAAGCCCCACTGTTTCTCCTAATTTAACTTTCAAACCAAGACTTTCAAGAAGTGCTAACTTTTCCGGCAAGTACTCCATTTTAAGTGGTCCACTTAAAGCTAAAACTCCGACTGTATCGCCTTGTTTTAATCGTTGCGGTCTAATTTTCATGTTTCTTCCTCCAGACTTTTTAATAATGAATCTACTTAAAACTCTTCCAATTTTTCCAATATACGTCTACATTTTAATATTCTCCAGCTATAATAGATATAGTATCTAAAATTAATTGGACGTGCCGTTAGTGGAGAAATCCCTCCATTTACACTTACTTTTTTAAGATGGTACCTCGCCTTCCCAGTCCTTTTCCAAATTGCTATCAAACATGTGAAAGTCGACTGGCCAAAATTAATAGACAATTGGAAGATTATTCTTGCCCCTTCATTCACCGGGGTTTTGCTTTTAATACACTTATTTATATAGGAGTTTATTATACTACTTCTATTAATGCTTCCTTGATGAATCCCGCTACACCTATATTTATTTTTATTCTATCATTTATCTTCTTAAAATAACGTTTAATACGCTACCAACTAATTGGTACAGCAACTTCTTAAACCTGGATTGTATTAGCAGGTATTGTAGTGATCGATGGCGTCATTTTAAAACCGAAAATCCCAAATACCCAGTAACAATCTTATCTTTCTTTCGATTCTAGTAGTAGTAATAGACTATTTTCTATTCAGGGTAAAAAATTTGTGAGAAAGATGTTTATAGCTATGAAGAAAAGGGTATTAGAAAGAGATACTATCTGTCTTATTCGTGTTTTTTGATAAAATACTTGTTTTTTCGACTTAATCTATTTAAATTATGCAATATTTATAATAAGATAATATTAAATCATTGGAAAAGGTAGGAAACGTAAAAATGAAAAGTAGAATTCGCTTGGGCATACGTTCGAAAATTACCTTTGGATATGTAATAATCGTTCTTGCCTTAATATTTTCTGCAATATTTTTAAATAATCAGATGCGCTCACTACAAGATGAACGCAACCAAATTATTAAGTATGATTCCCAGATTCTAGGACTGTCTAATAATATTGAAAAAAATATACTGGAAATGCAGGCTGGCAAACGAGGATA
Source organism: Lysinibacillus sp. SGAir0095 (assembly GCF_005491425.1). NCBI lineage: Bacteria > Bacillati > Bacillota > Bacilli > Caryophanales > Bacillaceae > Lysinibacillus > Lysinibacillus sp. SGAir0095. The sequence goes on from NZ_CP028083.1 coordinate 3,368,246, forward strand.
TATTATTACAGGAGATGATGGCTATTTAGAGAGCTATTATCAAGCCACTGAGAACTGGGAAAAGGATTATAATAATCTGTATTCCCTTTTAAAAGATAATCCGGAACAGCAGGAAAAACTGTCGCTTATTAAAGCAACCATAAACCATTGGATCAGTACATCCGGAGACCCTGTTATCGCTATGAAACGTGATGGAAACACTGGAGAGCTTGCAGAACATTTCAGAGTAGATGAGGGTCGTGCTGATCTTGACTATATGGGTCAGCAATTTGAGGAATTTAGAATTGCTGAAAGTGAAGCCATTACAGCCATTACATCAGAATTAGATAATCAAAATAATAGAATTAGTATTGCTATTATTGCGTTTCTCATTATTGTTACCTTAACAGCTATAACTATCGCAACAACAGTATCGAGCTCTATTATCAAGACTGTGCAGAATGTTACAAATTCAATACATAGAATTAGTGCATCTAAAGGTGATTATGGAGAACGCATTCAAGTAAATACAAATGACGAAATTAAAGAATTAGCAATGGCAACAAATGAATTATTAGATAGCGTAGAGAATCGAGAATGGTTGCAATCCAACCTCGCTTCCCTTTTGACAAAATACCAAGGTATTTCATCAATCAATAAATTATCTGAGATTTTCCTAACTGAAATAACGAAGATTACAGATGCTACTTATGGTGCATTTTATATAGCTAATAAAGATCTTGACTCAACAGATTTTATAAAAACAGCATCCTTTTCTGGTTCAGGTCAAGATATTGGACGAGAATCATTTAAGCTTGGTGAAGGACTAATTGGACAAGTAGCCATAAAGCAACAAGTCTTCCATTCCAATAACTTGCCAAAAGATTACCGTCTTATTAATACCGGGCTTGGCGAAATACCGCCTCAAAGCCTATTAATCGTTCCTGTTAAATTTGAAGAGAATACAATTGCAGTAATTGAACTTGCGTCTATTGAAAATTTCAATACATTAGAAATTGAACTGGTTGAAAACGTGCTGGAGTCCTTTGGGTTAACAGTTAATAGTATTATGGATCGAATGGAAATTGTTCGCTTATTAAACGAATCCAGAGCGATGACAGAAGAACTGCAAGCTCAATCTGAAGAATTGCAATCACAGTCAGAAGAATTACAATCTCAATCTGAAGAATTGCAAATGCAAACAGAAGAATTAACTATTATCAATGAACAACTTGAAGAAAGAACAAAAGATGCTGAGGCGAAATCGAAAGAACTAGAGGTAGCGAAGAAAGAGCTGGAAGCAACTGCAGGACAGCTTATCTTAAGCTCTAATTATAAATCCGAATTCCTAGCCAATATGTCACATGAACTGCGTACGCCACTTAACAGTATATTAATATTATCTGAAATGCTTGGTGAGAATGACACGAACAACTTAACAGATGAGCAAGCTGAATTTGCTAAAGTGATTCACTCTTCCGGACAAGATTTATTGGCATTGATAAATGATATTTTAGATTTATCTAAGGTTGAAGCAGGTAAACTGGATATCCTATTCGGTGAAGTCAACATGGACGAACTTCCACATTTATTGGAGCAGACCTTTACACCAATTGCTAAACAAAAAGAGCTTGAATTTAATATTATTAAAGCTTCAAATGTAAATGATATCTTCCATACGGATGAAAAACGTTTTAATCAAATTTTGAAAAACCTTTTATCGAATGCCTTTAAATTTACAGAACAAGGATCCGTTACATTAGCAATAAAACAATTAGAAGAACAACAGATATCCACAAATATGCAACAATTGAGCAAAGATTGGCTGGAAGTAGCCATTATAGATACCGGGATTGGTATATCAAAAGAAAAACACCAGCTTATTTTCGAATCGTTCCAACAGGCAGACGGTGCAACAGTCCGTAAATACGGAGGCACAGGGCTTGGTTTATCCATTAGTAAAGAGTTTTCAAAACTCCTTGGAGGCTGGATAGATCTAAAAAGTGAAGAAGGAAAAGGCAGTACTTTTACTTTGATTCTTCCGAGCTTGCCAAATGGTTTAAGTGAAGAATGCCTAAAAGAAATAAATGAAGATTTTACAAATATTGGACATGAAGAAGTTGCAGCTACTCAAATAATGAATGACAACCCTATTGAAGTAGAAATTGTAGAGCAGCCAGAGCCAGATGTAATCTTAAAACCTACTACTCTTACAGCAGAATTTGATATTTTAGAAGGAAAAAATGTGCTAATAGTGGATGATGACAATCGCAATATCTTTGCACTTAAAACAGCACTTGAGCACAATGGCGTCAATATACTAGTAGCAAAACATGGCTTAGAATGTCTAGAAATCATGCAAACAAATAAAGAGATAGACTTAGTATTAATGGATATTATGATGCCAGTTATGGATGGTTATGAAACTATGACCAAGATTCGAAAAGAATTAAAATTAACTGAAATTCCAATTATCGCCATCACTGCAAAAGCAATGAAAAACGACCGAGATAAATGTATTGAGGCCGGTGCATCAGATTACATCAGTAAGCCTATTAACTTAGAGCAATTATTTTCTGTTTTGCGTGTATGGTTAGTTTCTCAAGGGAGTATGAATAACGATGACTCATCTATCTGACTTTGAACATCATGACCTGAGTACTGAATTTACGGATTTAGAAGTTGATTTATTACTAAAAGCGATTTTTCGTTTATCCGGTTACGATTTTCGGTTATATAATCGTTCGTCCATAACAAGAAGGATTCATAATCGAATGCGAGTAAGTAATCTTTCTACGATTACTCAGCTAACAAATTTAGTCATTCACGACCAAGATTATTTACATCAGATTTTGAATGATTTCTCGATCAACGTAACTGAAATGTTCCGAAACCCTTCATTCTTCAGGGCATTTAGAAATGAAGTTATTCCAAAGCTACGTGATTATCCTGAAATTCGAATATGGCATGCAGGATGTGCTACAGGCGAAGAGGTATTTTCCATGGCTATTTTAATGGAAGAAGAAGGATTAATGGATAAAACGACTATTTTTGCAACCGATATGAATGAAGATGTACTTGAAAAGGCAAAAAATGGTGTTTTCCCTATCCATAAAATGCAGGCATATACCAAAAATTATCAGCTCGCTGGAGGAAAAGAATCTTTCTCTAAATATTATAAAACCGATAGACAAAATGCTTACTTTCACAACTCACTATTAAAGAATATAATCTTTGCACAACACAATTTAGTAACTGATCAATCGTTTAATGAGTTCCATGTGATCATTTGTCGTAATGTGCTTATCTACTTTACACAATTACTGCAAAATCAAGTACAGAATCTATTTTATGAAAGCTTGATGAATGGTGGATATCTCGGATTAGGCGATAAAGAAACCCTTCGCTTTGTTGATATTATGTCAAATTATCATGAAGTAAATGGCAATGAACGAATCTATCAAAAATTAAAATAGGAACTAAAAAACGGATACCGAGAGGGTATCCGTTTTTTATTAGGCTTGTACATTTAAAAGAACAAGACACATATCATCCTGTTGATTTGATTGTTTATCCTTTGGTAGAAGTTCATCTAAAAGTAATTGAGAATCACTCCATTTTTGCTGTGATAAATTTCTGATTCGTACTTCCGACATAGATTCATCTGGTGCGATAGCTTCAAGTAACCCATCAGTAAATAAAACGATTTGGGCTTCTTTTTCATAATGAATAATTTGTTTCTCAACTTTTATCTCTTCAAAGAATCCTATAGCACAGCTACCTTGATTTAACGGCTCAATGTGAGTTTCATCTAATAATACATAGCCATGAGGATGTCCTGCATTTACATACTCGATTGTTCTCTTCTCTGTATCTACTACTAAATAAATCGCTGTAAAATAGTATTGAATGGATTCCTTTTCATTATGTAATTGCGCCATATAACGATTTAGTTCTTTGACTACATCGACTGGATCAATTATCTGTTTGATTGCTTCTCTTAATACCGAGGTTATAAACATACATAATAGCGAAGCCGATATCCCATGACCCATCATATCTAGTAAAATAACCGCATAGCGATGATCATTTATTTTATACCAATAATACATATCACCCGCTAAATTAAATGAAGGTAAATAGGATACTTCCACCTGTAATTTTTCATCTTTTAAAGGGGGACTAAGTAGGCTTCTCTGTACATTTGTTGCAAGATCAAGTTCATATTGAATTTTCTTCTCGTGTTGTGTATGCCAATCTAACTCAGCCTTCAAGCGTAATGCTACTCGGATACGTGCCAGGAGTTCTACCTTATCAATTGGTTTTGTTATGTAGTCGATTCCACCTAAATCGAGTGCTTCTGCTAATTTATTTTTGTCGTCTAAAGCTGTGACAAAAATAATCGGAATATCTTTATATCGTTCATTAGCCTTAAGAATTTTACAAGCCTCAATCCCGTCGATTTCGGGCATCATAATATCCAAAAGTATTAAATCTACATGCTTAGGAGATGAATTCGGAGCATCAATTTGTAGATAGTCAAAAAGCTCATGTGCAGACGTTAAGGAAACACTATCATTATAACCTACACTATTTAATATTTTTTCGATGACAAATAAATTTACTTTATTATCATCTACTAGAAGAATTGTCACGTATATTTCCCCTATTCCAGTTATATTGTATCGATATTACTAATTTTCAGACTTAGTTTTTTAACTCCCGTAATCTAACCTTACTTCTTTCATTATACTAAAATGTTTACTGTTTCACGATTATATGAACCTACATGTGAAATAATAGATATATTCATATACTCCCTCTTAAGTTATTCCCCATAAAAGAAAATAAAAACCACTTGTTTAAAAAATCGACATTAGAGAAGTTCTTTAGTTTAAAATTAAACAAAAAATATTTTTATGATAAACTTAATAAGCTGTTTTAAAATAATCAAACTTAATAGGATGTATTTTATGGAAATTTTTTCAAAACGAAAATTTAAACTTACAACTTTGTTTATGACTCTTATTGCAACATCCGTTCTCCTAACTACTTTCATATTATTATTCGCCTCTTACCAATCTGAAAAGAAATCACTGACTAATACGTATCTATCTCTTAATTCTTCAAAGTCCGATAAATTAAGTAGTTCAGTTAATTTCTTATTTAAATCTATGCGGATAAGTTTGCAGGAAACCGCTAAATTTCTTAAAGAAAATCCTGATATGACAGATGAAGAAATTCAAGAGCACCTTGAGCTTTTGAGAAAAAATAGTCGATTCTTCAATTCTTTATCATGGATCGATGAAGCTGGTTTGGTTCGCGATATTGCGCCTATCACCGTCGGACTAAAGGGTGAATATATTTCAGGGATTACAAAAGATGTAGTTGATGCAAAAAAGCCGATGTTAACAGCACCATATAAGGCACCTAGTGGTCGAATGATTGTATTAATGAGTGAACCCTTTTTTGATAGTGATGGAAATTATAGAGGTATAATAGGTGGCTCGATTTACTTACACAAACAAAACGTTCTTAATGAAATTCTTGGGAACGATATCATTGATGAAAATGGTTCTTATTACTATGTAATCGGTCCGAACGGTGAACTATTGTTTCACCCTGATTCAAAACGAATCGGAGATATTATAACAGGCAATCCCATTATTTCGAAGCTTATACAGGGACAAAGTGGAATAGAAAGTGTGACAAATACTAAAGGTGTACCAATGTTGGCAGCATATAGCTATATTCCTGAAATTGGCTGGGGAGTAGTACAACAGACACCGGTTTCCTATGTGGATGGACTATTAAAAAAACATATTCAAAATCTTCTCTTAACAATTTTGTTCCCTTTTATCATTTTACTTGTTGTTTCTCTAAGTTTTGCTAGAAAGCTGGCTAAACCGTTTATCGATTTAGCAGATGTTGTCAATCAATTTAGTAGTGATCAGAAAATTCAACCTCCTGTTTTTAAATCACATTGGAATCGGGAAGCCGATCTTTTAACCAAGAGTCTGATTATTGCCATAGAAGCGGTTGAAAATAATAACAACTTATTAATAGAAGAAGCCATGACAGATGCATTAACTGGTTTGCCTAATCGAAAGAAACTTAATAAAGTAATGTCCTATATTGCTCATGACGGACAACTATTCTCTTTAGTTGCTATCGATATTGATCGTTTTAAAATCATCAACGATACTTATGGACATCAAGCCGGAGATGAAGTCCTAAAGTTTCTAGCGAAAACCGTTCAGTCATTACTACAAAAGAAAGACTGCTTTTTCCGTTTTGGCGGGGAAGAATTTATTCTATTACTTCCAGAAACCAAAGCTTTGGAAGCCTATTATCTTACAGAAAAAATTCGAACTACAATAGCCAATACCATAAGTCCGGTCGGTAAACCAATCACCATTTCCAGTGGAATATCCGAATTCCCATTCCATTCCGATTCATTAGACGAATTGTTTTTATTTGCAGATAAAGCCCTATATCTATCCAAAGAAAATGGCAGAAATAAAACAACAATATGGGAACACGATTAGGAACAAAGTTTTCCATTTTAAAAAAAGTAGCACTATTTCCCATTGGTAAGCCGTTTTCCCTTTACTAAAAAAGAAATAAGCCCTTGTTCTCTATATTGTTAAAAGCAGCCACGTATTGTGACTGCTTTCATTTTTTACAGTTTAAAATGCTGGATGCTGTGTTGTAATATTACTGCTTTTTCCCCTAAATCCTTCGATACACTATTGATTTCTTCGATTGTCGCTACTTGTTCTTGAACTGCTCCGCTCACTTCTGCTGCAATAGCAGCTGTACTTTGAGAATTCGTTGACACTTGACTTATAGATGCTGCAACTTGTTCTGCAGCTGCCGAGATTTCTTCGGTAACAGAAGAGATATCCGTTACTTGATCGGTGATATCGGTAATGGCCAAATGGATTTGCTCAAATGCGTCTCCCGCTTCTTTAATGAGCTCTACACCATCATGGGCATTCGCTAAGCTATAACCAACAGCTTGTTGAACTGTTTTTGCATCTCCTACAATTTCCTGTGTTAAGCCAACAATTTGAGTAGCCGATGCTTTTGATTCCTCTGCTAATTTACGAACCTCATCTGCTACAACAGCGAAGCCTTTCCCATGTTCTCCTGCACGTGCCGCTTCAATCGCTGCATTCAATGCCAGTAGATTTGTTTGCTCTGTGATGCCTGTAATGACAGTCGAGATATTACTAATTTCATTAATTTGAGTTGTCAGCTTGTTGATTAGCTTTGTGACTTGCTCTGAAGATTGGTAGATCACTTGCATCTGATTTCGCGCATCACCAACAGTTTGTCCACCGGATTTTGCAACAGCTTTCGTACTGATTGCTTTTTCTTGTAAAGTGGTTGTTGCCTCTGCAATACGTTGTACTCCACTTGCTGTCTCAGCCATAGCAGAAGCACTTTCATTTGAAGACAATGCATTATCTTCCACAGCTTGTGCAGTACTTTCAACATTCTTAGAAACAGACTGTGATAGATTATTTACTGCATCCGTGCTTGCTAATAATTCTTCTGCTGAAGATGCAAGTAATGTCGCATTATCATTCGTATTTTGAATAACAGAACGCAAAGAAGCTTTCATTTCGTTAAAGGAATCTACCAATGTTTTAATTTCATCTTTTGAATGAATTTTTATATCCTTTTGTGATAAATCCCCTTCCGAAACAACCTTAACCGCCTCTGAAACACGTTTTACTGGATATGTAATCATGCGGTTTAAAATTAACACGATCCCAACACTTACTAAAACTGAAATAATGATGACTGCAATAATGAAATTACTTCCCTTTTTCGCCTCATTCGCTGCCTCGTCTTTTACTGAATTAATAATCTCATATTCTCTCACTTGCATTTCTTCAATTGTGTTTACAAGTAATGTACTTGCATCATATGCTTCTACTAATACAATCTCTGTAGCTCTTTGTGTATCTCCATTTTGAACTTCAGCAATTAATTCATGTCCCAGGTCGATTAACTGGTTTTCATACTCAATTGCTGTTTGAATTTTTTCATTAAATTCCTTATGAGCATTAATTTCTTGTAAGTCAACTAGGAAACCTGATACCTCATCAAGTCGTTGTTCTAGTAATTCCAACTGTTTTGATGAATCTTCCAATATGTATGAGCGCATTTGTAACTGTTGTAATGGTACATAGCGTCGAATGTCATTTATGACAGCAAGTTGTTTGATATTGTCCTCAATTACTCTTTCATATTCCTTGTTTACATGGTTTAAACTATAGATACTAGTTCCACCGATTATTATCATTAAAATAATAACGGCTGAAAATGAAGCTAGCATTTTTTTTGCAATGCTCAAAGTATTTTCCTCCAATTACTAATTTATTACTATAATACATACCTTTTCATATTATAATAGAATCATTTTTGTATACAATCAACTTATCTGCTCAATTGTATCTATAAATCTGTTAAATATAATAGTAATTGGTCCTAATATTTTCCCTTTTATTAACTCGCTACAATGGTAATTTAATATTATTTTGAAAACAATTGTATAATTTTGTAATTCATTCACTTATACTTTAAGTAGTTATGACTATTTGAAAATTAGGAGGATGTAAGATGCAACTTGGTTCATTTTCTATCAGTTTAAATGTAAAAGATATTAACGCTTCAAAAGCTTTTTATGAGAATCTTGGGTTTAATGATCTAGGAGGAGATATTACACAGAATTGGCTCATTATGAAGAATGGAGATTGTGTTATCGGTCTGTTCCAAGGAATGTTTGAAAAGAACATTATGACATTTAACCCCGGTTGGAATCAAAATGCTGAAAATCTTGATTCCTTTACAGATGTTCGTGAGCTACAAAAACAGCTTAAGCAAAAAGGCATTAAAATTTTAACTGAAGCTGATGAATCAACTGAAGGACCAGGATATTTCACAATCGAAGATCCAGATGGCAATCCTATTCTTATTGATCAACATAGATAATCTTCCGGTTTGGCTAATAAGCAGCATGAAACAATTAAAGTTTTCATGACCCAATGTAGAATAATTTGAGTGAAACTTTGTCATAAGTAAAAGGAGGTGTTTCATATAGTGGAAACACCTCCTTTCTTCGTTTGAAGTAATTTAGTTTTCAATCGTTTATAGTCTGACTTTTGCTAAGTCACTTTTATTTTATATCGTTAATATTTCTCTTATATCTTCTTCCGTTAAAGAGGTTTGAGTTTTTCCATCGGAATCAACAATCTCCGAAATGAGGTCTCTCTTTTTTGCTTGGAGTACATTCATCTTTTCTTCAATTGTCCCCTTTGCCACCATCTTAATCACTTGTACATCATTTTTCTGACCCATTCGATAGGCACGGTCTGCGGCTTGATCCTCTACTGCTGGATTCCACCACAAATCATATAAAATGACCGTATCTGCTCCAGTCAGGTTTAAACCCGTTCCACCAGCTTTTAATGAGATTAAAAAAAGATCCTGCTCCCCATCATTAAAACGATTACACAAATCTACTCTTTCTTCAGAAGGTGTTTTTCCATCGAGATAGAAATAGCTTTGTCCATGCATCGTCAGTTCTCTCCCTATTAGTTCAAGCATTTTAGTAAATTGAGAGAAAATCAAAACTCGTCTTCCCGATAGTCGAGACTCCTCTAAAATTTGCATAAGCTGTTCAAACTTTGCCGAACCACCTTTATATCCATCAACAAACAAAGCGGGATGACAACAGATTTGGCGTAATCTTGTTAGACCTGCTAAAATCCGAATTCGATTCTTTTGGAATGTTTGTTTATCAAGATGCTTTAACGTATCATGTCGGAGCTTGGCTAACATGGCTGTATAGAGCTTCTTTTGTTCTGGAAGCAGCTCGGAAATATCAAGATGCTCATGTTTTTCAGGCAACTCCGGCAACACGTCAAATTTAACACGGCGGAGTAAAAATGGCCGAACACGACGGGCAATCGACTTTCTTGTTAGATGACTGTATTCCTCAAGCCCTTGGAAAAGCTGAGGGAATACGACATGATAGATGGACCATAGCTCTTCAAGTGAATTTTCCACCGGTGTTCCAGTTAAGCCAAATCGATTTTTCGCCTGGATTTTCTTAACAGTTCTAGCTGTTTGCGTATAAGGGTTTTTAAAGCTTTGTGCTTCGTCATAAAAAACCGTATGAAAGGATTGTTTCTCATACCATTTACTGTCCCGACGCAGTAGTGGATAGGATGTGATAATGACATCGACTTCATGTAGTTCCCTCAACAGCCTTTCTCTATCTTCCTTTTTCCCATCAATAACAATTGCTTGAAGCTCTGGTGCAAACGTAATGATTTCATGGAGCCAATTATACGTTATAGATGATGGACAAACGATTAAAACAGGAAGTTTTTGTTCACGTATACTTGCTAGCTCCGAAACGATAAACGTAATACTTTGCAAAGTCTTCCCGAGACCCATGTCATCTGCCAGCACTCCGCCAAAACCGTAACTTGCCAGTGCCTTCATCCATTTAAATCCTTGCTTTTGGTAATCCCTTAGAATAGGATGTAAATTTTCAGGCACAGTAAACTCTAAGTTGGATGGCTGCAGTAATTGATCAACAAACTGACGGAAGGATTCTTCGGGAGAAAACACTTCACTTTCATCCATCAAATCAAGAAACTTTAGCCCTTCTAGAATTGGCATATTTAAACTAGCTTCAAAATCATCTTCTTGAGCAGGTATTGCCGATAGAAAACGACGAATCTCCTCCATTTCCCTAGTTTGCAGTGATAGCAAGGAGCCACTGGGAAGTCGATAGTATTTTTGTTTGATTTCAAGTGCTTTTAAGATTTCCTTTATGTGCTTGTCGGCAATACCGTCCATCTCAAACTTAAACTCCAGCCAATCAGTTCGTTCTTTAGGTACCTTCACTTTTATTTTCGGAAATGCATTGTCCCTCACAATACGAACACGGACAGCAGTAGTTGCATAAACTTGGGCAAGTCGCTGAAGCTGAGGCACTGTATGATAAAGAAATTCATACTCCAATTCCTCATTTTGCATATAATACCCGCCTTCGGTTATTGTAAAGCCACTGTCCTCCATCAGTTCCAGTATTTCATCTTCTTTAGTTAGATCTCTAATAATCATGGGACCAATAGGCGTTTCTCGACTTTCCAATGGTTGAATCACGACATTTTCATAATGAAATTCAAGACCTGCAAGGAGGCGATTTTTTAAACGGTCCAAGTAAACCTTAACCACCAGTGGAGTTTTCATGAATTGTTCTGTTACCCCTCTGGATAGCTGCACATTGCCGATTTTTTTTAAACCAGGAACCACTTTTTTCATAAAGAATTCTATTTGGTCCTTATTTATGGAAATCGCATTTGATGCTGGAGTTACAATCATTTTCTTCAGTTGAACCAGTCGTTCACAATCCTGTCCATCTAACTGATAGATCTCTCCCTCACTAATCACAACATTATAGGCATCCAAAATGATTAATTGATTAAATCCTTTCATATGGAGAAGATAGTTTTGATGATCTTCCACTAAATAAAATTGTAAAGGAGGCGGATCATTTTGAAACTTTAAGCTTGTATAGGAATAGTCACTCCTCTCCAGTGTTACAGAAGGTGCATTTAATAGTAAAGGTTTTAGACTGGGCCACGCAGATGGAGGAATAAGCAAATGTTCATTACTGATTGCATACCCGGTCATATCAGCTTTTGTTTCTAGATAAACCCTTTCGTCCTGAGCCACATGAATTAGCTGGTGAATTAATGCATCGACTTCAGCAGAAAAACATTGCAGCGCTGGATCATAGTTTGCTGTCGACGAAATAGAACTTGTTTTCCCTTCACGGACATCCTGTAAAAATTGCCGGATATTTTGCACCTTGGCAGTTGCAATATCTGCTTCAATTCCAAACAAATACTCATTCCCTAGTATCATAACTGGTTTCAAGTTAAAACGAGCCTCAACAACTCCTCTTTTTTCAAAATGAAGCTGTTGTCCACTTTTCCTGCTGGCTTCTCGCGTAAAAAGTGTCATGAAATCATTTGTTAATTCGCGTTCCTTTTCATTATGTATATTTTCATAAGAAATTCCTTGTTTTTTCAGTTCGTAAAGTGCAATTAGAACCGCTGCAGTGTGCTGACAGCTGTGTTTAATATTTGGCAACGATGGGCAGCTACAAGAAGATAGAAATTCCCCATTTTTCAGCCGCTCAATTGTCACATGGAAGTCTTCAGTTCCCTTGACGGTTGCTTCACAAATTTCTGTTGTATGGTTGTTAATGGAAACTTTACCTGCACGATAAAAAGAGTCTCCTCTTTTAAAGGAGACGGTTCCACACATATCTTTGATGGTTTTTAAATTTATTTTAATATCCATGTTTGGCTGCTCCTTTCAAGAGAGTATCTGTATTTTTACGATCAATTCTTTATCTACTTTCATTTTATCATGGAATTTAAATGTGTTCGAGAATGGGGGCCGTAAACAAAGTCATCCCACCGAATAAGCAAATCGAGTAGAGGGAAAATAAATTAACTTATTTTCGCCCCTCTCACAACACCGTACGTACGGGTCTCGTATACGGCGTTTCAATTTATATTACAGTGTGTACTTCTAAGTAACGTTCAAGAGCAGAGGGTATTCCCCTCTGTTCTAGTCTTTTATTAGACATTGCTCTTTGAACAACTTTCGATAATCCGATAAATCGATAACCTTTCCTACAGAATGTTAAGCCTTTGGCTTCTTCTTCGGGTATCCCTAATTGGATTAGCGACCGAATCTGTTTTCTTGGTACCTTCCATTGTTTCCAAATAATTACCCTTATTCTTAAGCGTAGTTTCATATCAATTTCACGCATAGCCGTTTTCATGTTTGCAGTTCTAAAGTAATTTACCCAACCAAATATTACTTGTTTTAGTTTCAATATTCGGTAGTCTAACGGAATGCTCCAGTTTCGCTTAGTTAGTTGCCGAAGTTTCCTTTTAAATTTCTGTACTGACATTGGATGTGGTCGAACTTGATATTTCTTGTATTTTGAATCGTAATAATATCCAAACCCCAAGAATTTCAAATCTTTTGGACGAGCGATTTTACTCTTTTCTGCATTGACTATCAACCCTAATTTCTTCTCTATAAACTTCACGACTGATTCCATCACTCGATTTGCAGACTTCTCGCTCTTTACGAAGATAAGGGCGTCATCCGCATATCTCACGAATTGAAGCCCTCTACTTTCTAGTTCCTTGTCCAGTTCATTCAACATTATGTTACTTAACAGTGGGCTGAGGTTTCCTCCTTGCGGAGTTCCAATTGGTGTTTCTTCATATGTACCCTTTACCATGACCCCACTGACCAAGTATTTTCTTATTAAAGAAATGACATCTCCATCAACGATTGTATTGGATATAATTCGCATTAGTTTATCATGGTTGACTGTATCGAAAAATCTTTCAAGGTCAATGTCCACTATCCAATCGTGTCCATCATTCAGAAATTCGAGGCTTTTTATAATTGCCATCTCACAACTTCTATTTGGTCTGAAACCGTAACTGTATTCACTAAACTCTTTTTCAAATATCGGGCTGAGTACTTGATGAATTGCCTGTTGAACGACCCTATCCACTACTGTTGGTATTCCCAGTTTGCGCATCTTACCATTTTCTTTTGGGATCTCCACTCGTAAGGCAGCTTGTGGTTGGTATTTTCTAGTTCTGATGCGCTCACGTAGCTCATCCTTGTTTTCTTTCAGATACTGTTTAAGTTCATCGACCGTTATTCCATCGACCCCACTTGCACCTTTATTTCTAAAGACACATAAGTAGGCTTCATTCATATTTCGATTGCTTAGAATCTTTTCTAATAGTTGCACACTCGTTTCTCCTTTCCTCTCACGTAGTAAGTAATATCTCCATTTTGGCTATCATTTGAGATACGCTCATACTTTCACCATTAACACATTCGGAGTCCGTCACTTACGCATTTGTGGCGTTGAAACACTATAAATTGTTCGGCCCTTCATGACCAAATGTCATTACTATGGCTTCTGCTGACTTCTTGCGACTAACCGTTTTCGACTGTATCTATATACATCCGCAAGACCTCCCAGGGTAAGACAACTACCTTTCCTCTTTTACTCGCCTGATTTACCCTACAAAGTTACGCACACCTTTTGGACTTTGACTTGTTATGGAGTCTTATCCCTTTGTATAGCCTTGGTATCAGATTTCTGTTCGTCAAGTCAAGATTTTATTCCACGCTTCCTCCAGCCCTTATCTCACGATAAGTACCTTGCGCTTCCTTAGTGGTTGGTCGATGTGTACCCCCACAGTGGACTTTCACCACCTAGATAGTTGCCATGCCTGGCACACATAAAAAAGAAGAATTCTCTTTGGAATCCTTCTTTTTTATCTTAATTGGTTATATTATTTAGTGAAATCAATCTGAACCATTAATGGATCATGGTCGCTTGCACGGCCCGCTTCTTCAGTAAAGTCAGCATTTACATGTAAAATATCTAGGATTGACTTTGCTTTTAAATTATCTGATACGAAGATATGGTCAAGAGCCTGTGAGTTACCCTGATACGTATAAGAGTAACGGTCATTTTCAGGTAAAGTATTAATCATATTAACCATGGATTCATTTTCTCCTTCGAATATTTGAAGGGCAGGTGTCCATTGGAAGTCGTTGAAATCACCGACAGCAACAATATTTGCATCTGGATTCGCTGTTTGAATTGTTTCGACGAAGCCACGAACAATTTGTGCAATTTCTTTGCGTTGGACTTCACTTCCTAATACTGCTGGTTGCTCTGTACCAAATAATGGTGAATCCCCACCTTTTGAATTCCAGTGGTTAACAACTACAATCACCTGTTCGCCGTTAAAATTAAATTCTGCTGCAAGTGGCTTACGGCTACTGTTGAATGCAGAACTTGTCGGATTAATACGCCCTGGATTTAAAGTTAATTTCCCATCCACATACTCAGTTCCATTATTTGCAGAACCAGTAATTGAACCTTCTGGTAAAGATACTTTTGCTGGATTGTATAAGAATCCAACTCGGATATTACCTCCAGGTGCACCACCGTCTTGATTGTATTCAGGATCAATATTCACATACTCATAAGTGGGACCACCAGCAGCAATAATTGCCTCAATTAATTTTTGATAGCTCTGATCTGCAGATGAATCTCCTGAAGCTGTTGCTCCATCATTGTCTTGCATTTCTGTAACTCCAATAATATCTGGTGAATTTAACCCATCTACAAATGCTTCAGCAATATTTCTAACTTTCGTAGCATTTGAAGTTGCAGAGAAGTTCTCTAGATTATAAGATGCAATTGTTAACTTGCCTTCTGCTTTTTCAATTGATGTAGTCTCTTTTGTTGTTGCACCTTTTGTTGTTGCAAATGATGATTGATCAACATAGACTTTAAAGTTAGAATAGCCATAATTCACAAAACCAACAACAGGAGCATTTACATAATCACCTGTATTAATATTCCCGCCATTCGTTACTTCTTTTTCGCCATTGAATAATTTAAATTGAATACGCTCACCGTTTGCGTCATTCTCTCCCAATAATAAACCACCGTTTAATGTTGTTGCTTGTACTTCATCAAATACAGTGATAATCTCGCCATATTCCTCAGGAGAAACAACACGTAATTTAGATGTTGCATCCGTTCCTATTTGTACGCGCATTCCTTCCAAGCTTTCCCAGTAATCCATTGCATCTGTTGAAGGAGTAAATACATCGAATCCATTTGTATCAATTTCTGTCGGAATATCATTCGAAGTAATAACGATTGGTGTTGGTAATTCAACATTTTCTTCCAGAACTTGAATTGAACCATTCTTTGCATTTAATTGAGTTACGGTTAAATCCGTATCTGCATCAGCATACCCATCGATACGATATTCATCTACTACTCCAGAGACGCTTACCAAATCGCCAACTTTAAAAGTATAATTTCCAGATGCACTGCCAGCATATACAACAATACCTTCTGACGTACTTGAAACATTATCTGCTTTTGAATCTGGTGTTTGCATATGGAAGTATTGTTGATTATTTAATTCATACACTGAAGTAATGATCCCTTCAACACCTTCTACAGTCGTACCATCCATTGGTGAAGTATGGCCCTCACCTTGAATATCACTGATTGAAACCACACCATCATAAACGTCATACGAGATACTAAATACATCACTATTGGATAAACCTTCTTTAACTGCAATTGCTTTCAAAGTCGTTTTTTCAGTTATTACAATCGGTGCAGTATATTCCATACCATTTTCAACTGTTGGCTCAGTCCCGTCAGTAGTATAGTAAATTGTAGCTTCATCAGTTAATGTTGATAATTCAACTGCTGTTCCTGTTGGAATTGATGTGGATGTTGTAGAAGCTGTAATAGTTCTTACTTTTGAAGCATCTTCAACTACATCCT
Source organism: Lysinibacillus sp. SGAir0095 (assembly GCF_005491425.1). NCBI lineage: Bacteria > Bacillati > Bacillota > Bacilli > Caryophanales > Bacillaceae > Lysinibacillus > Lysinibacillus sp. SGAir0095. The sequence continues at coordinate 3,384,699 of NZ_CP028083.1, forward strand.
CTATACCACGAGGGATGATTTGGAATGCACCATTATACTCCTGAATAATCCCCGTAATAGAATCATATGTTTTCCCTATTTCAAGACCAAGCACACTATTTTCATCACGAACGATAAACACAGTACCCACTTCGTCTTTTGCCTCATAATTACCCGAGCCATTATTTTTAGTTATGGTTACTTTTGTTACACTGGCTAATTTTGATTCATTTTCTTCTTTTAAATCTGCTCCAGCAAGTTCTGTTGGTGTAACTTCTTTAGTTCCTACACTCTCAACTAATGCTGGACTTTGTAATTGCAACAAACCGTTGTATTCGGATAATTTACCTTTAACAACAATTTCATCACCAATATTCACATTTTCAGCCAAGCCATATAAAGCCATTGCGCCAGTTTCATCTTGGATATGAATTGTATTTTTTAATTTAGCTGTTACAACACCTTGAATTTGTACTTCACCAGTTCCTAAAGTACGAGCTTCTGCCATCGAAATGGTTTGTAATTGTTCAGGAATATATGGATGTTTACCTAAGTTATCAAAAACATCCTTTCCTAAGTTAGTCCACTCTGTTTCAAATGAAAATACATCATTAGGATTCTTGTCTCCTGTTTTAATTGACTCATTACGAACAAGGGTAACATCTTTTGCAAAGTCTGTAGATGAACCAATTTGTCCTAATGAATCAATAATTTCTCCATTTTTCTTAAGGACTACTGGATCGTTCCCGTTAAAATTAATCACCGATGAATTTTCAATACCATTTGTTCCTGCTAGGGATTTAATATCAACATTAGCATCTTTATGATATAGAACGATAGTTTTACCCGCTTCTAAAGTACCCGCTAAGGTAATTGATTTTGGATTATCTGCTTTCCCATCCGCATACAGCTCTAAAGAGTATTGTGATAAATCAAGTGTCTCATTAGTATTGTTATACAATTCTAATGCCTTATTGAAACTTCCACCTTCAATATATTGTGAGATAATTAAATCTGTTTCCTGCTCAGTTTCTTCCACTTCAACAATTCGTCCTTCAATTTCTGTTGGAATTGTTTGAAGTGATTGTAAATGATCTCTGAAGTTTTCCCAGTCAGATAATCCTAAGTCAGTTACACGCCCCTGTTTATAGGCTTCTCCAAGCATATCGTAGCCGTCCCCACCTTTGGCAGTAAAGGCGTTTGTTGCTACAGTGTATGTTTGGTCATCCTTAATTTCAGTATAAGACCCGCCTTCATTTTTATAAGAAATGGAAATGATTCGTTGTCCTTCTTCAGTGACAACCCCATCCTTAGCAACTCTTGCTGGTTTAGAAGAATCGTATTCAATCTTTGCACCAGCTACATGTAAGAAGCCACCGTTTTCTAATGGATATTGACTTAAACTTGTTTCAAATGCAGCTTTTAATTCCGCTCCTGTAACGTCCATTAATGCAAGTGTATTACCAAATGGCAGTACACTGATTACTTCACCAATTGTAATTGGACCTGCTCCAATGCTCGATCGAATACCACCACCATTTGTGAATGCCATTACAACATTTTCTTCGTATTCTTTTGCTTTAGAAAGCATTCCATCCGTGATTAAATTACCTAAAATCGTTTCATTTTTACGTACACTTAATTTCTCGGTATTTCCTTCATCGGAGGTACGTGGATTTGTAAGTGGTGCTGTTAGGTTTACACCGATTTCAGTCTCATTCAGTTCCTTTACTTTATCTTTATATGGTTTTAAAATTTCAACAGCTTGTGGATCTTCTTCCAACTTTGAAACTTCTAACAGCTCACCATCATGCGCTGTTATTACACCATTTCCATCAAATGTTACATTAAGATTTCCCAAGAAATCGCTATATTGATATGCTTGTACAATAACTGTAGGATCTTTTTTCTTTCCTTCTGAATCTTCTTCTACAATCACAGGCTTCTCGATTTTTGTATGACTATGTCCACCTACAATAACATCTATACCTTCTACTGATTTCGCTAGTATTTGATCATTATCAACTGCTTCATTATCGTCATACCCGATATGCGTGACAGCAATAATTTTATCTACACCCTTATCTTCAAATGCTTTTACAGCTTTTTCTGCTTCAGAAACATAGTTTTCGAAGGCAATGCTCCCCGGTGAGGAAATTGATGTAGTTTCTTCTGTTGTTAGACCAAAGATTCCGACTTTTTCACCGTTAATTTCTTTTACAATTCCGCTATAAATTTGACCGTTCTCCGGATCACTTGAGATTAAATCATTAAATAATCCAGCGAATTTTTCGTTTTGAGAAAAGTCGACATTCGACGAAACGAATGAGAATTTTGCTCCTTCAACAAAATCAGCCAATGCTTGATGCCCTTCTGGACTTGAACCAAGGTCGAATTCGTGATTACCAAAAGTCATCACGTCATAACCCATATAATTCATTAGTTTTAAATCAGCTTGGCCTTCAAATTCATTAAAGTAAAGTGTGCCGCTAAATACATCCCCTGCATCAATAAGAAGTGAATTTGGATTTTCTGCTCTTACCTGTTTCACTGCAGTTGCACGTTTTGGCGCAACATCAGTACGACCGTGTGTATCATTCGTATGCATTAACGATAATTTAAATTGTGAGTCAAATTCATATACTGCCACAGTGCCTGAAATTTCATGTGTTGCAGTTAATAAAGCATTGCCAGTTGGGCTCTCTTCAGCAGGAATGAATACTAATCCCTCAGGTGATACATCTCCTGCTACATCTTCAGAGAAATCACGACTTGAAATAAGCGTAACAAATTTAGGGTTACTCACATCAGATAGATCATAAACCATCACTCCGCTATAGCGTTCTAATGCGATAAATGCATATGGTACTCCGTCAATTTCACCAACAACAGCTGATTCTGGCTCTGGTCCTTTATCATCACTACGATTATCCATTTTAATTTCATCGTTCGTTGTATTAAAGTTAGCTGGATCCAATTCCGCAAGTATTCTCTCGAAGTCACTTCCACTGTCATAAACTAATTCCATTGTATCAGCATCAAAGACAGAGAAACTTCTACCGCCAAAACTATAAAGTGCTTCATATTGACCTTCTGCATTCTTGCCATTTTCTTTTGAAACTTTTACTTTACTGAAAGCTGCTAACGTTCCATCGTCGCCTTTTTTTACTTCTTCCACGAAAGCATCCAACTCTTCTTGTGTATAACCATTATAGTTTTCTGCTTTTAGATCAAGTGACTCGATAATATCTCCAACTTCTACTACCTCAGAGTATGCTTCGTAATCACGGGAATCACCTTCATTAGGTGTAATAATGTATGTTTTACCATTTACCGAATACGTATCAATTGCATCTGGCATGTAATAAGAAAGAATCGGTTGTTTTTCAATTTTAACTTCTTTATTGTTCAAGGCATCTAGTTCGTTCCCGACTTCGGAGTAGTCTTTCACTCCAAGACCTTTTACAGAAACGATTTTATTTTTTACTAGATCGATAGTAGCAATTGCATTATTTTCTTGTAGCGTAACATACGCCGTTTTACTATCTTTTGAAACGGTAATATATTCAGGTTCTAATTGTGATAAAATGGACCCCTCTGAGCTTACACGGACATTTTCATCCAGCATACTTTCAGTGAATTCCAATGTGTTTGCTTCATAAGTTTCTAAATCAATTACAGATATTGTACCGTTTGGATTGGCAGTGTAATCATCACTTGGTTCACCTTCATTTGCAACAAGAACCTTTTTACCATCCGGTGTAAATGTCACCATATCCGGTAATGAACCAACTTGAACAGCTTTTATAAAAGTACCATCCTTCTTAGTAAAGATAATATAACCCGGATCTGTTTTTGGATCACTTACAGCAGAGATTGCAATGATATCTTCTGTTGGATGTGAAGCGATACTTGAAATATCTTTCACACCAACAATTCCATAGTCTTTTAATAGGAATCTGTCAGATTGAATATTTTGCATATTCCCTGATTGCAATTCTGCAAGTGATTCAAATGATAGAATATCGAAACCGGCTACAGCGCCATTTGTTACAAATGCTAGTTTACGTTTGGCATCATATGCAAGAATTTCAGTACCTGTTTCTCCTTCGCCACTATCATACCGAGCAATTTGAGACCACTTTAATTGGTTTGATGATTTAACAACACTTTGTGCAATCTTTTGGATTTGCGCCTTTGCATTTTTAATATTCGTTAATCCTGCAAAGTCAGCATCTACTGCTCCTGCCTTTTTCGCAGCGGAGATTGCTAGCTCTGCAGTGTCAATCGCAGATTTTACAGTATTTTGATTATCTGCAGTAATTTTCGTAGCTACTGGAATTGCGGCTATTTTTTGATTTGCAGTATTAATTAATGCTTGCTTCACCTGTGCTGAATTATTTCCGCCTGTTGAGCCACCTGTGCTTGGTGGAGTTACAGTTGAGCCGGCTTCATCTTCAATGTCTTTAATTTTATCTTTAACACTGTGGTAGTTTGAAACAACCTCTTCTACTTTTGAATTTTTAGGAACAACTAATTTATCAATTTGTACATTAACTCCGACTTCTACCTTTGTTTCTTTGTTCCCAACAACTAATTCCTTGACTTGTCCTGCTACTTTAAGGGCAAGTTCAACTGCTTTTTCGATATCGACTTGCTCAATAGTACCAGTACCTTTTAATTCGATTTTTACATTAACATTAATACTTACTTTTTCAATATCCGCATTTACTTCAATAGAAGACACTGTTGCTGAAACTTTTACTTCCGGTAATTTTTTATCTGAATTTAACTGAACATTATTTCGTTTTACTTGAATACTTTTTACTGTTGAATTATTTAAGTTAATTTTAGGGCCTTCGTTCGTGTTTGCAATAAATGCAAATATTGATGCTACAGGATTTGAAGCCGCTTCATTAATAATCAATTCACCATCTGTTACTATAGTGTTCGATGAAAATTCTTTTGCGACTTTACTTGTTAATATAATATCGCCTTTTACTTTAAGGCTATTTACTGCAATATAATCGCCATTAACAGTTACATCACCTTCAATTACTGTATTTCCACCATTCAAAACAATTGGAGAACCATCTTTCCCTTCAGCATTTAATGTTAATGCAGAAATTCCAGTAATTTTTCCATCTCTAACTGTGGCAGTCATCTCTGCACCTTTTAATGCGGAGGCATTGTTTGTAGCGAAAAATGATTTTAAAGATGCATCAAAAGTTAGCTTCCCATCAGTAGTTTGAACGCTGGAATTAGAGAAATTTTCAATTGTAAAAGAAACAGTATCAGATTTAGCACTCTCGGCACGTACTAGGAACTGTGCAAATTGACCACGTGTGACGTTTGTTGCACCTCCAAATGTTGTTTTTGTGGTACCAACTGATATTTCATTTTCATACAATGCAGTAATATATTGTTTATAATCAGGGTAAATATCTGTAAATGGGGTTACTGCTCCTGTAGATGCTTTCAAGTCAAATGCTTTTGTAAGTATAATCGCCATATGATTTCGTGTGATGGGCTTGGCTGCCCCATATGTGCCGTCTTCAAATCCCTTGATATAACCTGCATTCGCTAATGCCGCGATTGCACCAAAATAAGGATGAGAAGCAGAAACGTCTTTAAAGTTAGGGTTTTTAACATTTTTAGTATCTAATTCAAGTGCACCAGCCAAAATAACCGCAGCTTGTCCACGTGTTAATTCGCTATACGGTTTAAACGTACCATCCGGAAAACCCTTTATTAACCCACGATCTACTAAATCAAGAACTGCATCAGAAAAATAATCATCTGCTTTTACATCAGGAAAGGCATTTCCGGCAGCCTCTGCAATATTTGGAGTTACTACTGAACTAGCAACAATAGTACCTGCCATAGTTGCCATAAAGTACTTTTTACTTCGTTTCTTAGACATAATATAGCCCCTTTTTCATTGGAATATTTTACTACCTATTTACTTTATCTATCTTAATAATTGATTGTGAAAGTTATTGGACACCTTTTTTAATATTTTGTAAAATTTTGTTAACTATTTTTAAGAAAAGCTTTAAAACTAGCAAGAACTATAAATAAAAAAAGAACCCAGTCACTAAAAAGCGTGACTGGGTTTTGATGTTGAAACTTCTATTTATATAGCAGTGCATATTCTAAATATCCTGGGAAATCTCTTTCGAAAGTCCTATAAAGTAATTAATCGAATCTGGATTTGCAACTGAACCACGATTAACTACCTTTTCTACTGGCTGTCCTAATAGAATTTTACGAATGGGGACTTCTAGTTTTTTACCACTGAAGGTTTTAGGTACTTCTTTCACTTCAAATATTTCATTTGGTACAAATCGTGGAGATACTTTTTGTTTTATTTCAGCTTTCATCTTTTCTTTTAAGTGATCATCCAGCGTTACATTTGGTTTTAATACGATAAACAATGCTAAAAATGAATTTCTGCCAAGGTACTCTAAATCAACTACTAAACTTTCTATTACTTCATCAAGTGATTCGACAACCCGATAGATTTCACTTGTTCCTAAGCGAACGCCCTGCCGGTTAATCGTTGAATCAGATCGACCGAAAATCACACTGCTGCCTTTTTCATCGATTGTAATCCAATCTCCATGGCGCCATATACCCGGGAACATTTCGAAATAGCTTTCGAGATAGCGTTGATGATTCTCATCTCCCCAAAAATACAGTGGCATGGATGGCATGGGATCGGTAATTACCAGTTCTCCTACTTCATTTAATACAGATTGACCTTCATCATTAAAGGCTTGGACATTTGCACCAAGAGCTCGTGATTGAATTTCTCCGGCGTATACCGGCAGCACAGGGCAGCCACCAACAAAGGCTGCACAGATATCCGTTCCGCCACTTGCCGATACAAGCCACATATCTTTCTTCACATTTTCATAAACCCAACTAAAGCCCTCTACTGATAGAGGTGAGCCTGTGGAATAAACGGCCTTCAGTTTTGAAAAGTCATTTTTTTCATTCGGTTTTACACCTGTTTTCATACAGATATTCAAGAATGCTGCACTTGTGCCAAAGAAAGTTATCCCTACTTCATCGGCATAATCCCATAAAACATTCATATTTGGATAAGCTGGACTGCCATCATAAAGGACAACTGTACCTCCCGCCAGTAAACCAGCCATTAAAAGATTCCACATCATCCAACCAGTTGTCGTAAACCAAAAGAACACATCATCTTGATCGATTCCTTGTTCGACTGTTATCGTTTTTAGGTGCTCGAGTATAATGCCTCCCTGTCCTTGTACAATTGGCTTTGGCAATCCAGTTGTCCCCGAAGAGAATAAAATCCACAACGGATGGTCAAATGGAACAGCGTCAAACTTGAGCTCTACATTTTCTTTCAACATCTCGTCCCAATAGATTGTGCGATCATTTAAAATCTTATTTTCGCTTTGTACATATGGGAATAGGATGGTTTTTGTTAGCGTGGGTAGTTCAGCTTGCAGGTCTTCAACGCTTTGCATTTTATCGTGGATTTTCCCATTATAGGAGTAGCCATCAACTGCAAACAAAACGGTTGGTTCAATTTGTTTAAATCGATCGATCACACTGCCCGTTCCAAAATCAGGGGAACAGACCGACCAAATAACGCCCATACTTGCACAGGCTAAAAAGGCAATGACCGTTTCAGGTATATTTGGCATATAAGCAACAACACGGTCTCCTTTTTTAACGCCTAAACTGATTAAATATTGTCTCACAATGGACGTTTTTTCCTGAAGTTCTTGCCAACTCACCTCTCGATTTGAAACTGTTTCTGATTTGAAAATCAATGCTGGTCGATCTTCTCTACTATTTCGGAAAACATGCTCTGCATAATTTACGGTTGCTCCTGTAAACCATTTGGCGCCTGGCATTGTTCGTGCTTCCAACACTTGTTGATAATTAGTGTGGGATTTTACATTACAATACTTCCAAATGCTTTCCCAAAACAATTCTAGCTCCTCAACAGACCATTTCCACAGCTCATTCGGGTTCTCGATGGCTAGCCCCTTTTCATCATTTAGCCATTTTCTAAAATGGGTAATGCTCGAGTTATCAATTTGTTGCTTCGACGGCTCCCATAACAATGTTCCTTCTGTAATCCCTTTCATATATTCCCCTCCTATATTCCAAAACTATTAAATAAGTTATTCTTTATTATAGTGTATTATCATTCAATTCAATTATTACTATCTATTTTTCATATTTGTTTGAAGGTAATCTCTTTGATTTTTATCTAACATATTTTTGAGTATATTATGCCTTTAAGATAAGATAGCTAATTAAAACGACATCATTTAAACAATCTATAAGGCGACCACTTCAAGTATACTCTTTGACCGTTAAAGGTGAATATTTTTTTTCCGAAAACCTAAGCGGGAACGACTATTGAATTTTTGAAGGATATTCAATAAATTCAGTGTTAAAACTCTATCCAGCTTCTATTCGAGAAAAGGAAAATCGACTTACTCAAGGTATAAAAATTGAATGAAAAAAACAAAATCTGAAAATTGAAGGAATTGTAAAGATACAAAATGAAAAGGGCTATATGGCTAGTGCGAACAGGCTGTATGACAATAACTTGGAGTTCATCGAATATAATTGAAATGCCCATTTATTCTGTGGCACAAGAAAATAAAGATTGAATGTCGTTGTGAGACTGAAATACTTATAAAAGTTATAGATACCGAGCACGTATGACGAGTTTGTTGTAAAACAGAGGGTGATCATCACTTTATATATAAATTAGAGTTTAGATATTAGTCTTCTGCTCCAATTAAATAATCTTTCATTGTTTGTAGGCGGTAGAAATTGATTGTTGTAAACCCGTGTGACTTGTCTTACTTCATAATAAAGGAAACAAAGGCGCAGATTTTGATTTATCAATTCTTAGCTCTATTCACCATTTGTAGACTATATTTATTCATAATAACCACTTCCACTCTTCACAATGGAAATATTTTCTGTTACTCTAGAATCGACCACTATGGTCTAATTTAGAAAAAAATTAATATACTCTAAACAGGGGGTGGTGAGAAATTAATCATACATTTCTTAACCTCAATCACGAAAAACAACAACGCATTATTAATGCCGCACTAGATGAGTTTGCTCAAAATGGATTTGAAAAAGCTTCTACAAATCAGATTGTAAAAAACGCGAGAATTGGCAAAGGAATGCTTTTTTACTATTTTCAAAATAAAGAGGAGCTCTTTAACTATCTGATTAACTACAGCTTTGACCTTGCCAATACAAAATTAATTGAGCAGGTTGATAGGAAAGAATCCGATTTTATTGAACGTTTAAAACAAATCGCTCATGCCAAAACTGAATTTCATCTAACACATCCGAATGTATTAATATTTTTAGGAAATCTCTTTTTAAATGATAATACTGGTATTTCTGACAGCTTCAAAAACCGTTACGAACAGATGATGAATAGTCGTATCTCTCTTTTGTATGATGGGATTGATAAAACCTTATTTCGAAAAGATATCGATACAGAAAAGGCGTTCAAGCTAATCCAATGGTCAATTGATGGCTATCAAAATGAGCTAATCGCCAAATTGAAAAATCATAACTTAACAACCATAAATTTTGACACTTATTGGGAAGAGTTTTATGAGTTGCTAGACATTCTTAAAATGCTTTATTACCAAAATAAGGAGGGACAAAATGAGCGTTCTGCAAATCAATGATTTAACAAAAAAGTTTGGTAAGTTTACTGCATTAGATAATGTGAATTTTGAAGTGAACAAAGGTGAAGTCTTTGGATTTATTGGTCCAAATGGTGCGGGTAAATCAACAACGATTCGGATATTGCTTGGTATTTTAAAAGCTACTGCTGGTGAAGTCCGAATCTTCGGCAAAGATGCCTGGTCGGATGCAGTGGAACTTCATAAACGCATAGCCTATGTACCAGGAGACGTGAATTTATGGCCAAATTTGACTGGCGGTGAAGTGATTGATTTGTTTGTTAAGCTACGAGGAGGAAATCATAAAAGCAAACGCGATGAACTTATCCAACTTTTTGATTTAGATCCATCTAAAAAGTGTCGGACCTATTCAAAAGGTAACAGACAAAAGGTAGCCCTTGTGGCAGCTTTTTCATCTGATGCAGACCTTTATATCCTAGATGAGCCTACTTCTGGATTGGATCCATTGATGGAACAGGTTTTTCAACAATGTGTAAAAGATGCAAAAGAAGCAGGAAAAAGTATCCTCTTATCGAGTCATATTTTATCTGAGGTCGAGCAGCTATGCGACCGCGTTGGCATTATTCGCCATGGTCAAATCATAGAAACTGGCTCTTTAAGTGAGCTACGCCATTTAACTCGCCTGAATCTCTCAGTGGAAACAAAAGAGTCGATTACTCAATTACATGAAATAAAAGGAATACACGCTATTGATGAAAAGAAGGGTGCAATTTCTTTCCAAGTAGATACTGAGCAATTAGATTTAGTCATTAAACATATAAGTCAATTTGGCATTGTAAAATTAGAAAGTACCCCACCAACCTTGGAAGATTTATTTATGCGTCATTATGAAAACAATGACTTACGAAAGCAAAACCATGGAGGAAATTCTAATGGCTGATATAATTTTTAAACGGACGGGGATTTTATCTCGATTAATTCTGAGACGCGATCGATTTCGTATTCCGGTATGGCTTATCGGTATTGGTTTTTTTACTTTCATAGTACCCGTAGCATTTACCGAGTTATATGGAACACAAGCCCAACGCGATATCATGGCACAAACCATGAAAAACCCGGCTATGATTGCCATGGTAGGAACACATGATTTAACCCACTATACCCTTGGTGTAATGACTGCACATCAAATGCTGCTCATGACAGCAGTCGTTGTTGCCTTAATGAGTATTTTACTTGTAACACGCCATACTCGCGAAGAGGAGGAAAACGGTCGGATCGAATTGATACGGTCCTTACCAGTTGGTCGACTTTCAAGTTTAAATGCCGCATTATTTGTTTACACAGGCGTTCATATTCTATTAGCGCTTCTAATTGGATTTGGACTATATGCACTAAATCTCGAGAGCATGGATTTAGAGGGTTCTGTATTATACGGAGTAGCATTAGGGGCAACCGGCATATTTTTTGCTGGTGTAACAGCCTTTTTTGCTCAACTTTGTGAAAGTTCACGTGGGACAATTGGATTTTCCATCGCTATCCTGCTTATTTCTTATATTGTACGTGGGATTGGAGATGTAAGTAATCCAGCTTTAAGCTGGTTCTCCCCTCTTGGATGGTTATCGAAAGCAGAAGTTTATGGCTCCAATAATTGGTGGCCAATTGGATTAATGATAGGGATATCCCTTATTTTATTTTTCCTGGCAAGCTATTTAAATGCAAGTCGCGATTTAGAATCGGGATTACTGCCATCAAAGCCTGGAAGAAAACACGCTTCAGCGTTACTACAAAGTCCAATCGGCTTAGGATTACGGTTACAGCGCACAGGGATCATATCTTGGGCAGTTGGAATGTTTTTAATAGGAGTGTCCTACGGCTCGGTATTAGGTGATTTGGATTCCTTTTTTGAAGGAAACGATTTAATGAAGCAAATGCTCTCATCATCAAAAAGCCATACCTTTACTGAGCAATTTATGTCCATGATTATGATGATTTCAGCTATTATTGCATCTATTCCAGCAGTAATGTCCATGAATAAACTGTATGGAGAAGAAAAAAAGGGACGAATCGAACATTTACTTGTAAGGGCTATTTCCCGCACAAAGCTTTTGGGAAGCTATCTAGTCATTTCAATTATCAATGGTTTTGTCATGCTCTCAGTTGCCTCAATCGGAATGTGGTTCGCAAGTTTGGCTGTCCTAGATGTGTCACTTTCATTTAGAAAGGTTTACGGAATGGGATTAGTCTATTATCCAGCCCTACTTGTCATGATAAGTGTAGCTGTTTTATTTATTGGCTATCTACCAAGATTCACTAGTTTCATCTGGCTCTATGTATTTTATACCTTCATCGTTTTGTATATGGGGGGCTTATTCCAGTTGGACGATTGGTTTGGAAATCTTTCACCATTTGGTCATATCCCACAGCTGCCTATAGAAAAATTGACATGGGCGCCAATGATTACATTAGTAGGAATCGCGGTGATTATCTCGGCTATTGGTATTATTGGGTATAAACGACGGGATATTACAGGGTGAGATTTGGAACTTAAATCTATTAAGGCAGGGTAAGCTACTCGCCCCTGCCTCTTTACTTATAAGAAGGTTTAATTTTTATGGCGAGCAGTAGATGATCCTTTATTTCGTCTTTGTTCATCTGGAACTTTAGGCTGCTCTTTAATTTTTCTCTTACTATCTGGACGCGAATTTTTAACCATAATTACCCCTCCGTATAAGTATCGTTTTTTGGCTATTATACAATTACTGTTGTAATACTCAATGTCCCAATCCTTAATAGGATGTTTGACAACAAGCATCACAACCATAGCCAATCTTAGATTAACCGGAATGAGGAGAAATATTCTTTTGAATGATGATAGGCTTAAATTTACAGCTTTCTAAGTTTTTCTAGCTGAAACTTTTTTTTCAAAAGGACAGACTTATTAAAAAATGTACTAACTTTTATTTAACCCATATTTTCAAATTCCTTAATTACTCTTTTAAATTCCAATTGGGTATCTAATATTATCCTTTGTAACTCATCAGTTATTTTACTAACTCGATCTACTTCTTTTGAAATATTTTCTACATTTGTATTTACATTTCCAATAGCATCATCAACATTTCCTGCTAATCTTCTTACTTCATCAGCTACTACTTTAAAACCTTGCCCTTGTTCTCCTACACGCGCTGCTTCGATAGCTGCATTTAACGCCAATACATTTGTTTGCATGGAAATCTTGCGTATGGTCTTTGTAATTTCAATTATTAAGCCAGTCTCTTGCTTTAATGATTTAACAGCACGCATTTTATTATTGGAATTTTCAACAACCAAGTCTACTAACTCGATTGGCATTTCTCTTAATTGAGAGATGATTTTGACTGTTTTATTTTCTCTTTCTGTTATATCTGTTGCAATTTTAAGGACAGCCTCAACTCTCCCCTCTTCATTTAATATTGGTATGTAGTTAGCCTCAAGCCAAAGAATATTTCCCGATTTACCAACCCTTTGAATTTTTTCTTGAAACTTTTTTCCACTTTCAAGATTTCCCCATAATTCTTCATATTCTCTGCTATTTCTAAATTCAACAGTACAAAATTGTTGATGCTTCATATTACTCATTTCACCAACTGTATATCCAAGTGTCTTTGCAAAATTTTCATTTACCCAGATAACTTCTTTATTTAAATTAAATTCTATCATGGCTAAGTTTGACTCTAGTGCTGCTAAAACAGATGTAACATCTAATATTTGTGTGCTCAAATTACTATTTGATTTAATGACCATATGAAGAATCTCTCTTTGTTTAGTAAATTTATATTTAATTATAACTTGTAGTAGGTATTTTCTTCTACAATAGTGCTCTGCTCGATATAAAACAGAAAATAACAGTAGTCCAAAGAGCATATTTTCTATTCTATAAGAAAGAGTTGATTCAAAAATTCACAGTGATTCGTAACAATTCTAATAATACTTTTCTTACTATTTCTCATTGAAAAGCAATAACGGAAAAGCTAAAAAAAAGCCTCTACAAATTGTAGAGACATTTTCAGACAGTTAGTTTTCTTTGTTCAAATGTAATTGATTATAAGTAATATTTCATGATCTGAGAGTGGGTTAAAAATACTGGTAAAGTATTGATTTTATTATGCATGTATAAATGACAGGTAAAGTTAAGCGGACTGCTTTAATTTGTTACCGTTTCTGTGCTCCTAAATATCATTTGTAATTCCCAGATTCGATTATCTTGATATCGACCTTTACCTCTTTTACCGAATTTATATCAATATTATTAATTGTATCGCTATCCCATTTGTTTAAATGAAATTTGTAGGCATTTTCACTTATATTCAAGACATCTGTATTTAGAGCATCCCCTGCTTTAATGGTTGATATTATTTCATTTTCTATCACTTTGTTTAGTTCTTTTTCTGCATCACTATAGTTCTCCTTCTCAAGATTTTGTAGTAAAGTCGCATCTCCTTTTATTAAAATCTTGTATGAAGGTTCATCACCATTTAAAACGGAAATTTTTGACTTAGCTTTATAGATTCTTACCGCAATATTTCTAGTTCCTGCCCGAATAGTTATATTTGAAGCATCTTCAGAGAACCACCTTATCCCACTAATATCCTTTTTACTTAACCAACCCTTATATTGCTTTTGAGATAGCAAATATTCCCCATTAATATTTGCAATATTTTTGGCCTTATCTTCTTTAAAATGACTACTATCTACGTTTAAAGATGGAATCAATATTGTGCCAACAGCTAGATAATAGCGAGAAATAAATTGATTATACCTAAGGTCTGGTAGTGAATAATTTTGTTTGATTAATTCATCTGGTCGATGAAGAATTGAATATATCTGAGGAAAATTGAAAAAACTCTGTGATTGCAAAATTTCTTCCATATCTCCCTTTGTACCGAATAAATACAAGTTATATCTTAGAAAAGGGGAGTGCCCTACTACATCTACAACTTCATCCATTTTTTCTTTTATGATGCTTTCACTTAAGATAATTGTCTGGACATGACCCAGATTTAGAGGCATGGCGCTTATTTCTTCTAATGAAGCAAATGCCATGTGCAAATTTTCACCTTTTGATTTTCCAATTAAAATAGGCAGATCTTCTACTGGTGCGCCTTCTTGTCTGGCGATGTTCCCGAAATTTAATCCCTGATAATATACTTGGAATTCACCTTCCTTATAATCAAATCCAAGAGCAGTAATATATACTTGTCCCTCAAGCCTCTTTGCCCCCCAACAACCCGATAAAAGCAACAATAAGCTTGAGAAAATTATGAAAAGTACAATGTTCCTCATTCAAATTACTCCTTTTGCCTAGTTTTATCTTTCGGATGATAGGCAGGGTTCCTTTTTTTCAATAAGGTAGATGGGAACTTCAACATTACTTTTGCTATATTCACGAGTTTTGGATTGGTGAAAAAAGAAACATAGGACTGTCCAAAACTTTCGAGAGCAAATAAAAAAGTAATAATGAGAAAAAAAGAAAGGAAAAAACCATATAACCCCATACTGGAACAAAAAATCAGGACAAAATAACGAAGAAGAAGAACATTCCCTCCAATGTTTTGGTTAATTAACGTATAACCAGAAATCACCGTAATCGAGATAACAACAAGCATGGCTGGGGAAGTTAAACCAGCTCGAATAGCAGCATCACCGATTATTAATCCGCCCAATACAGCGACAGTTTGTCCAACTGCTTTAGGTAGCCGTAAACCTGCTTCTTTAAACAGTTCGAATAAAGTTATCATAATAAAAGCTTCTGCTGCACCGCTTAGAGGAAGTCCTACTCTTGTCATGGAAATGGTGGCGAGCCATGTATATGGTATTTGTTCGGTTTGGTAAGTAATTAAAGCAACGAAAAAACCCGGTAAAAAGATAGTTGTCACCAATGCGATCAACCTTAATAACCTAACAAAGCTGATATAAAAAAAACTATTGTTTGTATCTTCTGGAGATAGCATTAACTGAACCATGCTTGTAGGACCAATCAAACAGCTGGGATTTCCATCAACAAGTATAGCAAAACGACCTTGATTTAAGGAATCTACAACATAGTCAGGCCTTCCTATATAATCCATTAATGGGAAAATTGAGTATTTTTGATCATAAAGCATTTCTTCTAACTGATAGCTACTATTTAAAACATCTATGTTTATAGATTCTAATCGGTTTTGTACTTCATCTAAAATAGTTGGATTTAGTATATCCTCCATATAAAGTAGTATTATTTTTGTTTTACTTCTTTCTCCTATTGTAAACTCCTTACTTTTTAATGAAGATGTTTTCAATCTCTGTCGTATTAATGCCATATTATCCGAGATATTTTCCACAAATCCATCTCTTGGTCCTCTAACGGAAGTTTCTAAATTCGATTCCTCTGGACTTCTCTTAGGAGCATTGGTAACTGGAATGGAATAAACAGCAGTGGATTGCTCGTCAATAATGATTAAATCTCCAGAAAAAAGTCTTTTTTCGATTTCATTTTTTAAATTTTCTTCTTTGGAGAGTTCAGAAACTCCCAAAAGTCCGCTTAAACTCTCGCTTTTAAAAGTTTGTTCCATTGCTATCTCTTCTGTAATTTTAGGGAGTATCGTCTCATTTATCGCATTGGTATCAACTAAATTTGAACAATACAAGAATGTAAGTTTATGAGTAGCATACTTTCCTTTCTGCGATTTCGTAATTTGGACAATGTCGGATACGTTATGAAACCATGAGGATAAGTCCAATTGATTCATGAAATATCACCTTTCTTCTTACTAAGGAGGAATAGCAGAAAAAAAGTAAAAATAAAAAAGATTAGGCTCACTGGAAAAAAGATGTTATATATAAATGAAAAAAAAGACTCAAAATTCCAAGGAAGGATAACACCGATAGTTAATAATATATAAATTAAACTTAGAATCCAGATATTTTTTTTATGACTAAAAAGCTGAGATACTATAAACATACTGATACTTACTCGTATAAAGGCTCCAGAAAACCACTGAAATATAGATAAGAAATCAAGTCGAGTGATATTGTTACCCAAAGTTAAAACTTTCCACTGTTCATATGCGGGAACTTTCATCTTTGAAGCTTCTTCCGCACCAAACATCGCAATGGCTGCAACCAGGGGTCCAAGGGATAACCAGAAAATAAGTACCGTTACTGGCAAAAATGTTTTTATTCTAATACGATTCTTAAGAAATGGTGTAAAAAAAAGTAAGTAGATTATTTCAAAGAAACTAGCACAAGAATACATAATTCCGATAAATAACTCCTTATACCCGTTCTCAAAAATAGGCAGTAGCATACTATAATCTTTAACTTTCATATTCCCCATTCCTACAACTATCCCAAAGACAATAACCAGTGGTAATAGAAATATCGAAATAGCAGAAATCGTTTTAATTCCTTTAAGTGATGCATAATAACAAAGTGCTATAAATGGTACAAGCATCATTATATCTGGTACTTGAAAAGTATAATTTGTTTTTGCCCAATATCCAGTATATTTGCATGTAATATAGGCAGTGAAAATAAAATACAGACTCAATAAGATCTTTATAAAATTAGAGATAAATGGGTGCAAGGAATTGATTAAGGTAAAGATATTTTTATTCTCCAGCTTTTTATTCAAACGAAAAATCATGATTGCCCATATCATCAATGGAACAAAGCTGCATATTACTGAAACCCATGAGTCCCTTTTAGATGAAGTTAATATAATTGGATGGAACAATACATGGACCATAAAGCCGGTAGACAAGATGAGTAAAAAATATAGATGTGTCGGATAAATTACCTTTGAGAGCATTGTAATCTCCTTTTAGTCTTTCAAAAATTTATGTACCTTCTACAAAGATAGTCTTTCCATTTAATTTAAAATAATCCTACCTTTTTAGAAAAAATAAGGATAAGTAACTAAGTAAGAACATGCTCACAAAATTGGTTCTATGTCAAATGTTGGGGTGATGTGTTTTTGCACGTCACCCTATTAACCTAAATGAACACCGAATTCTTTATATAAATCATTCAATAAAATCTTTGCTTTAAAATGCTTAAAGCTCCTAAAACCATAAGCATTACGTTTCATTACCTTCGATTTATTATTAATTCCTTCTAAAAAACCATTTGAATAGCCAAAACTAAAACTATTTAAGATCTCTACTTGCCAATTCTTAAAGGTTTGAATGGCTTTTATAAATGCTGGGATATTTGCTTCTTCTACCTTACGGTAATAAGCTTCTAATCTATTCTTCACTTCTGCAATATCATTCGTCGTTTTTGCCCAATCAAACCATTTACAATAGGCTTCTTTTAGTTCATATGCTTGCTTTAATTCCTTTGACATTCCCGTGTAGCGATTTAAATACCATCGATTCTTTTCCGTTAACTTATCAAAGCGTTTATATAAGACATGACGCATTTTTTTGCACTTTTTTCGATCGTATGGATGCCAATCCTTCTGCACTTTACGACGCACCTCGTCTAGAGCCCAATAAATATAACGACAATAATGGAATCGATCGGCAATAATGATAGGACGATTTAAGGCTTTTTTAACAGCTGCTTTAAAGCTTGGATTCATATCCATTACGACGACTTCTACATCTGATCCATATGTCATTAGATAATCCTTAATCGTTTCTTTTCTACGATTCGGTAAAATATCAATTGGTTCGTGCGTTTCAGCGTTGGCAATGATTAGTTGATAGGTCCCCGCATCTGTATCTCCTTTATATTCATCAATCGCAATACATTTTGGTAAATGGACCCCTTCATTTAGCTGCTCTTTTACCACCTTTTTAAAGCGACGAATTACCGTCGAACTGGATGTTCCAAGGACTTCTGCTGCTTCTTTAAATGTCTTTGCCTTTACTGAACGGATTCCAACAACTTGATTCCATTCTTTTGAGTAACGTTGATACTTATCCACGAAAGGAGATTTTTCCGAGAAGCGTTTTCCGCACTCACATACATAACGTCGACGTTTATAGAAAAGGATGGTTAATCGTTCAAACCATTTTAAATGTTTAATTTTTTGAATTCGATAATCATGTATTTTAGAGGTCATTTTATTACAGTCTGGACACTGATGTTCTTTCTTCGGAATTGAAACGTAAAGAGCGATACGCTCCCCGATCTCTTCAATCTTATGAACAGTTACACCTTTTAATCCTGGGATATTTCTGTTAAAATTCATAATGCACGTATCACCTTTCATTGCTTGTTTCTCGACAATTCAAGTATATCGAAATCGGTGATTACGTGCTTTTTTTTATTTCAAATTGTAGTAAAACCCCAACAAATATTATAGAACCACAAAATTGTTCATTTATCCCAACTTCAACTAATTTTGTCATGTACAAAAACCAATAAAAAAACGTCTATCTACATTACTGTAAATAGACGTTTAATAAATTGATTTAATAGATACCGGTGGTCGGGGTCGATTTAGCCTTCAAAGTATTGTTCTGATAAGGTTTTGGAATAGCTATGTGTAAAATTTGTGTAAAATGATTTTGGGTGTAAATAATCTCAAAACAATCAACTTTTCCAATTGCCCTTATTAAATAATATAAATAAATATTACATCATGCCGCCCGTAAGGTGAAAGTGTGTAATATCTTTCACTATATGATCCAAAAGTGCGATATATCAACATTTCAGAAAATAAGAATTGTAACATCTTTAACGGATTTTTATATTTTTTATTTGATTGCGTTAGCAATATGTTATCATTTTAACGACTTAATGTTTTAATTCCAATAACAACACTGATAATACCCAATCATGTAACCTTAGAAATAGATAGTCTCTAGCTGGCATTTAACCCTTCCTCTAATTGTATTCTCCTTTTTTCATAATTATATTAATTCAGATTGAATCTACATCCACAATTTACAAAGATCAATATTGTCACTATTTGGTCTTTTTTCCTTTCCATAAACTTGTTCTACTTGTGTAAATACTGGCATTGACAGTGCTGTACCTGATACTATACAAGTTCCACTCGCTAAAGTTGGAATTGCGGCTTTAGAAACTCTGTCTAAAGTTGGAATCGTATTATCAATCATTTCTAGATCTTTATTATTAACTAGCCGATGAATAAAATAGTTGTGAACTTGAGATATAATTGTCGGTGAAATATCAAAGGGACGCTGACTACAGATAGTTAGGAAAAATCCAAATTTCCTTCCCTCTTTTATCATTTCTTCAAATAATTCTAAACGATAACTATGCCATCCTTTTCCTTCATTCATTAATTGATTGGATAAAATATTATGGGCTTCATCTATAATTAGGTGAATTGTCTTTTCAATGTTATCTTGTTTGGTTTCTTTTTTATGAGTATCAAAGAGCATTTTAGCTATTAAAGAAGGTATAACCTTTTTTATATCAGAACTACATTCCCTGAAAGAATAGATTGTCATTATAGGCATTTCTTCTATAGATTCTTGATCTGTTAATTCTATTATTTGTTCAAGTTCCTTTACTTTAGATTCAATTCTATGTATTAGAGGGTTTATATGATCAAATTGTGCGTATCGATTTAACATATCACTTACTAATTGCAATTTAGCATTTAATATAAAATTATCACACCAACCAATACCAGTATCTATTCTGGAACACCATTCAACCAGATAACCAAACCCAGTCTGAAAACTATAAGTATGTTTTATATCCTCAACAGTATTAAAGTAACCTACACCACTAATGAAATAGTAATTATTCTGCGTATGCCATTGGATTGCATTAATTAACTCAAGAAAACTACTATGCCCCTCATCCTGAATATCCTCTGATAAATAGTCAATTATCTCCTTAATATATTGAAATACGTCTTTTGATGAGTGTACTAAAGATTTTGCGAATAAGTTAGGTAAATAGTTTTTAAATCCCCAGCCATTTTCCTCTGCATTCTCCATACGTTTTAGTAGTCTTTTAATAAAGGGCTTTTGGGTTTGTTCTTTTGCACTGAACAAAACAGATAATACCTCCGGTGTATAAAAATATTCAGAAGTAATTTTCAATCTGCCTTCACCATGTTCTTCATTTGTACTTAGATTGACGATACTTACTTCATTTTGCTCTAAACCAAACACACCTTTATGAGCATATTCTCCGTTAAAATCAATAAGGTGAAATGAACTAGCCCTTTTTATATAGGAAACACCAACCGTTTTAAATAACTCAAAGTATAATTTAGTTAACGTGTTAGACTTTCCGCTTCCTGTGTTCCCAAAAATACCCATATGGGAAGCAAAAAAAGAATTCACAGGGAAATCAACTGAGATATCTTCATGAATGGACTTACCTATGGAAAAGGTGTTCTCATTGTTATTATTACCACTTGTTCTATTTCCTGCATAGATATCTAAAATTTCTTCTCTCCTTGGTATGTAGACAAGATTTCCAATCATAGGTAAATGTTTTACTCCGTTATTAAAGAATTTTTTATCGAGATACCCTAGAATTTGAACTTCAAGTAATTTAGAAATTGTACCCTTGTTATATCGATAATCTTTTTCTTGACTTTTTTTATTATTTATTAAGTCTTCAATATATTCAGCATCAATTTTACCAACTAACTTTAATAAACCTTTTTTAATTATAATAAAACTATTTACTGAAATATTATTAATTACCTCGCCCTCATAGATAAAAGATGAGTGATTCAATTCTTTATACACTTGAACTTTTACCCTTGTTCCTCTTACTTCTATAACACTCCCTACCTCAAGTGAAATTGTCATTCTCTTGCCCCCTCAAAAAGTAACTTACTGAAATGATATAAATCAATTGGAGGCATTTCCTCTGTCGGTTCAATAATAACTACATTGCTTTGATACTGACAATTTAGTAATTGCATTATTTCTTTACGCATGCCGTTTTTATAAACAAATATGTAAATACGTAATTGTGGATTATGAAACGACCTTTTAACCAAGTTTCTAATATGTTCATCTGCAAATGAAAAACCAAAAACAATTAGTATAGTTTGATCCTTTTCTAATTCATAACTTAACAAACGTAACATACTGTAATAGTACTCATCTAAAACAGTATTTTTGAATTTATTCTTCTCTGGATTGATAATCATAAGGCTTTTATATTCTTGAAAAAATAAATCTAAAGAGCTGAAATTAATTTCAGCAATTTCATGAATCTTCATATCAAGTTGTTCATCATATTCCTCTACCCAAAGATAATCTTCAATTAATTTTTTATCATCTTCTTTTAATTTAATTTCATTCGCTGCATTTCTAATTTTCTTTATTAGTTGTAAATCATTTCTTATTTCAATAGTTTGCTGGTTCTCCAAAAACGAATTAACCCAATTTACCGAACCATGACATTTAATTAAATTGATTGTTGGCAATTCTTTGTGATAGTTGTCAAATACACCATTACGTGATACAGTCTTATGGAAATTTTCTGAACTAAGTGTCCTTAATAAATATCCACTTCCTCCATCATTGAGTATTAATGATGAATTACTTCTTTGTTCATGATCGGTAGCTCTTTCAAAAAACATATCATAATTGGTAGTGAAAATATTAGCTCGTTTTGGAGAAATTCTTGCATTTCGATAGTTCATAATGTTTACTAAGCCTTTTATGAACAAGCGATAATTCTTTGTTACATAATACTCACATTTTACAGTTTCATTTATTAAATCGAAATTTTTATTAATTATCTCTGTAAAGTAATGTAGATAGATTAATTGACGAACGGATGGATTATACTGTCTTTCAGTCAAAACTTTTTCAATATTTCCGAGGGAAGGGAAATAAGGCACGGATGCCCCCGATCCGATTAAAAAGTTTACGTTTTTTTCTGCAATTTGTGTTTGCAATTCATTAATTATTTTTTCAATTTTCATTTCAAATCACCTTTAACCCTTATAGTCTAGTTTGAAAAATTAGATACTATCAATCATAATACTTTGTATTATTTATACTTCATAAATGTTATTCGTTCACCATGAGGATTCGGTTTAGCTTATTTTCATCCCCGTCTTGCATATAACGGACTTAATTCGTTATTGATTAATCGACCATGATTAGAAAAGTTATAACTTTCTATAATAAAAAATTATGAATTTTGATTTTGTAATCATATTGTTGACTCTATTTTTTCATTTTAACTATACTATATACCAATTGTGGAAATAAATTGAATTAAATTAACATCAGTGATTACTTTCTAAAAACTAATTATTCTATCCAAAAAATAATTAAAGCCTAGAGATTCAATATGAATCTCTAGGCTTTCTTTCATAGTTACTTCAACATCAACATCACGAACCTCACAATGTATTTGGTAGCAACCAGAGTGATGGTAGTTTCATTGAAACACTTAGTTAAGTATGAACATTTTTTTCCTAAAAATACTCTTCAACCAAAGGCAACCGATTTAAAGAGAGAAATTTATCAATTTTAACTGTAATAAAATGTATGGTTACTACTTTTTGCTACTCTGTATCTTCTGTTACACCCAGCACATTGCCGTAATTGTACTGTAATTAGATTGTATCGAGGATCTTTAAAAGTCTTTTCATTAATTAATGTCCATACATTGCTATTACAATCAGGACACCCAAGAAGTTTATACTGATTCATTATCCTTCACCCTACTTTTTCTATTCTCTAATTAAACTACTTAATATAAATAAAAAGGAACCTCCTAAATTATACTAATGGAGTCTCCACTATAATTTATTTTTGCAAACCGTATAACACCCTAAATATTATCAATAAAAAATTAGATAACCAACACTACTAAGATAAAAAGCCAATTGCCTTTCCATAGTTATACAGCTTAGTTAATGTATAATTTGCTATTTCTGCTCTACTTGTTTGGGATCTCCACATCATTTCAATTCTAATTTTACCATGTGAATTTTCACATAAAATATCTGTTCTTCGTGTCAAACCATTACCTAAATCCTGTTCCAATAAACAACTAGAAAATAAACCCAAATCCTTCATAGCATTTCCAAATGATCTGTTCAATATTTTATCATTAGTAGATGCAATTCTAGCTAGCTTCTCAAAAGCAGTACGACTATTATTGCCTGTTTTATTTCCTTTTCTTCTAGGACCAGATGGATTTCCAATAATGGCATTATACAATTCACTGTTTTTAAACCTTTGTTCTGCTGTATTATCTGATTTAATTCGCAAACCAACTTCTTTCATTTTTTCAATCAGTTCTTCATCAGCATAGTCCCTTGCAATTGCAGTGGCTGTCAAAATTGGAATGTAAAGTATTTTACAGTCAAAGACATTTGAGAGTAGTCCTATTTTTTCAGGATAATCTTTTAAATCTGTAACAATATTAGCATTTGTTGATACCATTAATCTTTCTATATCAGCAGCTGACGACTGACCCCTTGTTAATGCTGCAACATCATTTTCAGGTTCGTTACCAGCCAGTACAACTACCCACATTTTACATTGCTCATTACCAACTAGTTTTTTTACTGAACGGGTATTGATAAGAAGTTGTTGTCTTAAAGAGCTAAAATAATGGCCAATTGTATTAGAATTCGTTGCCAATTCTTTAGCTTGTTCATCTGTTATTCCCATGTCACTTAAAGAGGCACCATTGTTCAGAAGCTGAACTGTTCTTTTAGCAATATCTAAATAGTTTTCTTTTTTAGGACCATTAAAATAGAAAAAAGGCTCATTAATACCTAATAAGGCATCTCCCCCTATGCTATCTGCAATATTTATTAAAATATCTTTCATTTCATCAGTATTGCATAACCAAGCAATTAGAGTTTTTTCACCTTTATCTGATCTTAAAAATGTATTAATTACATGTAAATCCTTTTCTATATCAGAATTTTGTTGACCTATCAAAGCTTCTCTGCCCTCAAGTATAATTATTCTCATATCAGAGTCAGTAGAAGATAAATTCATTAACATTTTTGCTATTGATTGATTGTTATTTATCGTTTCAACACATACATTTTTCTTGAATAAACTAATAGTATTAAAAAATGTTGACTTTCCCGAACCAGAAGTTCCTCTAACGATAAGGAAAGCACCTCTGTCAGCTGCTATCATATCTCCATATATTTCATCTATTTTATCTAGAGCATCACTTACTTCAACTATTATTGTATTTAATTTTCCTTCTGCGTTCTCTTTTAACTTTTCAAATCTATCAGGTACTAAAAGATTGTCCATATCTAAACCTTCTTCATGTCATTTTTTACCTTAATTATAACATTTTACTTTTCCTTTTTCAGACTTCTTTTCACTTTAAATATATTGTAGTAGATTACTCATTGGTGATTATAGAATTGCTGATTGTATTGTATGAATGTGTAATATTAATGGATATCAAAGGGATTATTAATAATGGATAATATTAATTTGGAAGGTCTTTTAAAAATGGTGTATTTTTTCTGCAATTTCTAAATGAATATCGAGGAGAGGTTTTATCAGTTGAGCAAAGGGCAAGTTAGTTAACCGAGGTTTATTGCACTAAGAATTTTATGAAGTTAATGTAAGCAGTTTTATAATACTTGTACAATTCTATTTTAAACCTATTTAGAACCAAAATATCAGCACAAAGGTACGAAGATAAAACAACACCCAATCTTTTGAAAGAGGAAATGAATCTTATTAATCAATTGTTTTAATAAAATATTGAAATGAGCCCTTATACCTATAAGAATCTTTTCAACTTAGAAGTAGGATATTAACGCTTGAGACTATGAGCATTTAATTTATATAACAACATCTAACTAGAAAGGAGGAACCCTTCCGTGGAGGATGAAAATAAAATCAGTACTAATTGGTACCAGCAATGTCTTGAACATTGTGAAACATTTGGTATTTCTAAAACTATCATCAAATTGTTCATCCACCTAAAGGAACAAAAACATGAACAAGATAATAAAGAAGCTGAAAATTCCCGGCTATGAAACAAGCACTGTTATTAAGCCAAGAAATCATCACTCATTGAAGGAAATTAATGATGTCCAGTTATCACTTAATTTCGAAGATATGAAAACTACTAACACAGATAAAGAGAAATAAAGTATAAAAAGTTCCCTTCATGTTAAAGCTGAATACAAAAATAAGACTGGAGGGAACTATATGAAAGAGCAATATCGTGTTGTAAAAGTCAGTTACTCAGAAGAACTATCATCTGAATCTGAACTGTGGTTTAGAAGATTTATTGAAAAAATACTTCTTGATCATGTTGCAAAAGAAGATTACAGACTTCGAGCTTTATTGATTAGTAAAAAATAATCATTGAGAAAGGATAATTTTATGAACGAAAGAAAATTAATTGTTATTTATTGCAGAGTGAGTTCCGCTGCACAAAATCTAGATTTACAAATTTCTGCAGCAAAAAGGCATCTCGAATCAGTCGGATTAAAGGAAAACGAAGATTTTATTATTTATCTAGATGATCACGACGTATCAGCAACGAAGTTAAAAATGAACCAACGGCCGAAGTTGATGGAGCTAATTCACTTAATAAAAGAAGGAAAAGTTAAATCCGTTATTGTATATAAGCGGGATCGGTTAGCAAGAAACTTTTATGAATTTGTAGATATAACGAAGGTTTTTATCAAATATAAAGTTGAAGTTATTTACACTGCTAGCAATGAGCCTCCATTTAAAAACAAATTGGCTTTAGAGGCATTTTATGGGATGTTTTCTCAAATGGAAGGTCAGAACATTAGTACACGAACTGCCGATGCTCGAAAGCAATATCCATCAAATATTTTTGGATACAAACGTATTACTGATGATGCAAACAAACCAAAATATATTATTAATCAAGATAAAAAAGATGCCATTCAATCATTATTTATCGATTTTAGTAATGTTCGAGACGAAGAACATTTCCTTGAGTTCTTGTTGGTACGTAGAAAAGGTCTAAATAATCCGGACAAGATTCTTAGAATTTTAACAAATCCATTTTACTCCGCACATTATGAATCAAAAAATGGTTATCAGGTACTCCCTCATGTGGAACCAATCATAAGCCTTAATCTTTATCTTGCAAGCAAATCACATATTGATAAGTTTATAGCATACTACCATGAAAAACTAACAGAGCTTAACAAACAACACTTAGTATATCCAGAATGTGGGGAATGCGGAAATATGATGAAACACCGGAAAGAGAATCAACTTGATTTAGGCTATTTTGTATGCAGCTCTAACCACCAAAGACTTTCAATATCTGTTGAAGAAATTAATGATTCAGTAACCCAAGCTGTCTTGGATCATGTTCAATCACTCTCTATTACACTTGCAAAAAAGATGGTTCCGAAACAAATTACTGTAGCGCATAAAAAGTTACAAAATGCTCTAGAAAGTACTAAATCCGAGTATCTAGAAACTACTCTAAGGCTTTGCACAATAGATAGAAAAGCGAAATCCACTATATCCAATTATTTGAAAGAGATTCAAGTCCTTAAAGACAAATACAATGAATTAGAACAAGATTTATTAACTTTACAGACACTAGGTAAAGAAATTAAAGATACTACTCAACTCTTATCGCAGCTTAATCATGATTTTACTGAACAAGAACTTTATCGACTTGTCGAATTATTTGTTGATAAGATATTTGTTTATGAAACTTACATCCAAATCGATTTGTTTCTTTCAACCTTCGCAAAGGAATCTAATGCATCATGAAAAACAGTAAAAAATTTAAATTAAATAAAACTTTGAAAGCAACTGCTTACCTTCGTTATTCTGATAAAAAACAGGATGATAATAACTCTTTAGCAATTCAAAAAAGCCAAATTCAACAATTAGCTGAAAGAGAGAATTTGGAAATTATTGAATGGCGTGCTGATAAGGCTACAAGTGCCTTTCATAATAACATAAGTAAGCGGGAAGGTATTCAACTTCTCTTAGAGGATATAGCAAATGGTGCTGAAGCAGTCTGTTTTTATGAGGAATCAAGGGTTACTAGGAGTATCACTGATTTCTATAACGAGATTTATATTCCTATAAAGCAACAGTATCCTCATGTAAAATTTTTCAGTACTCAATCGGAAGGTGAATGGAATCCAGATGACCCCATCACACAAGCTAAGTTTGTCTTTGCGGCAGAAGAATCTGAAATAAAGTCAGTCCGCGCAACAGACGCTCAAAAGAACCTGCTACATCGAGAACAACCGAAACGCCCTGGTTCCCGAACGCCAGTTGGATATGATTTGGAAGATGGAGTTTTGTCTCCTAATGAAGATGATGCTAAAATCGTAGAGTTAATTTATTATCTGAAAAGTTGGGGCCATTCACAGAACATTATTGCTCAATTTTTGAACCGTTGCGCTATCACAACAAAGAAAGTGAAAACTTGGAATAGCAGTACAATCGGTTATATCCTATCAAACCGTGCTTACTCTGGTAACTTAGCTTGGAATGTAAGGAAAAGCTACGAAATTAGCAGCCCCAAACCTGAAGAAGATATTGATTTATTTAAGAATGTACATTCCCCTATTATTAGTCCAACCGTTTTTCATTTATTAAAGCAAATAAAGGATTTGAAAAAGCGTTATGGAACGATGAGTACACCATATTATCTCCGTTCGATTATTAAATGTAAAAGTTGCAATGCATATTTAACGGCTAAAGATCAGTCACCTAAAGGAAGACGCGGAGATTATAAAATATATAAGTGTACAACCTGTAATAATAGTGTATCAATTATCCCTGTACATCAAACTGTTTTATGTGATATACAGAAGAAATGGAGTAACCAACTTAATACTTTTTCAGTTACTTCTAGGGAACAACTTAATCACTGGATTGCTAAACTTAGCAAAACAAAAGATACCCTAAAACAGCAAAGAAAATTAGTACTCCTTAATGAAAAAATGCCAGCAGATGAAATATCTTCTGAAGTGTATTTAACAGCACAAAACCACGTACAAAATAAAATAATTAATATAAGTAAGACTATAGATGAAATTAACCTGCTTCTTGAAGATGAAAATGACTATCTTTTATTAACTTTAAATGAAATGCTGCAACATAGTTTCTATGATTTTTCAGACACTGAACTTAGAGTATTCTTCTTAATGTATTTTGAAGAAGTATTGATTGATTTTGATAAAAATAACGAGATTCATATCAGTTACCGTCTCTCTCCCTTTGTTTCATTAGAAAATGTAATAACTGGTTATATAACCGAACAAATGGGATAATAAGAAATTTTGACTGGTTAGGAAACCGAAAGTTGAGACGCTAAATTTATTTTCATCTAATGATCACTCATGGAATCCCTTGCAACCAAGGCTTTTAGAGTATGTTCATTCGGTTTCCTGGCCATCTTGGAATTCCTCGATGGTCACGATACCGAACGCTATATTTTTATAATGGTCATAAAACCGAAAATCTAAACCTAAAAAATAATTATTTATTAAAGAGACTTAAAATATAAAAATACGAAGATATAACGAGTTATGTTTTAACAATGAAATATTCTACCGAACAAGCGAATCCCACAGAGATTACTAAGCTACAAGCTAGCTTTGTCCTTATGTGGGATTTTTTATTTTCAAATAAAATATTACGGAGGATATATAAAATGCAGAATAGAAAAAATACACAACTTGGGAGCATTCTCTTCGCCATATTCATACTTTTGGCTGAAGTTGCGGTAGGTCTTGAAGGAATTATAGATCGATTAGGTCACCAAGATGATGACGAGACTAGAAAATATATCTTCATGTAACCACTGACATGAAAACAGAAGCTGCAGATAAATTTAGCGGTTTAATGAAAAAAACTCGCATGATGTAACGGATTATGCTTTCTAAATACATTTATTAATTTCATATTTAATAAATCAAAAAGAGTGGAATTTTAGGTTATTCCTAAAAAACCACCCGTCATAACTTTGTGGATTACTATTATAATCAATTTCAGGATTTTTAATGCATGCATAACTTATAGTAAAATTTAATTCCATTAAATCAAGAGTAGAAACTTCTATGTTATTCCACAATCGCGCCCGATCGTATTATAAGGTCAGCCAGAAAAAATTTCTGGTTGACCATTTTTTATATCGATATATGATAACGGTAGCCGGGGTAGAACGTTCGCGCCCGTGGGGCTAGACCCCGTCCGCAAAACAGTTCGCCCCCTACTTGTAGAAACATGTTTGAGGCTGGTTGGGACAATGATCTCGTATAACAAGCGAAGCTATGACACTACAAAGAGGATTTAGGGGTTACCGGCAATTATCATTTTGAAGGAGGAATTATAATGAATCCAGTCATTGGTCTGGATGTAGCAAAAGGTGAAAGTCAGGTTCAAGCATACTTGGAAAGAAAGAAGCCCTACAAGAAAAGTTTCAAAGTAAAACATGATCTTGATGGGTTAGCTAGTTTATTAGATTTTATTAAAGAAGTAGAAGATATTTCAGGAGAACGCCCCCCTCTTGTTATGGAATCAACGGGTCATTATCACACACCAGTTGTTCAATATTTTGAGGACAAAGGCTATTTAATCATTATCGTAAATCCTCTCATTTCTTATAAAGCAAAAAGTTCTAGTTTGCGAAAGGTAAAAACAGATATCATTGATGCCAATCACCTCTGCGAGCTGTATTATAAGGAGGATTTAGAGCCTTATAAAAAGCGTGGTATCCAACTTACGAACTTACGTCATCTTACGAGACAGCACGATAATATTACAGGCATGTTTGTACAAACAAAACTACAATTTCAGGCAGTTTTAGATCAAGTTTTTCCTGGATATAGTAATGTTTTTGGAGACTTATATTCGGATGTTTCTTTAAAAATACTACATACATTTCCTACTTCAGAGGATATATTGAAAGCCAATACTGAAGTATTAACAACGAGAATAAAAGAATTTTGTAATTCTCGTTCTTTACAATGGGCAGACAAACAGGCTGAAAAGCTAATGACTGCAGCAGCTCAAAATCCTTTTCAGAAGGCTTTATATTCTAGTCTTGCCCTAAGCTTAGAAATGTATATTAATATGCTCTTTGAATATAAAAAACATCTATCTATGCTAGAAAATGAGATAGATGCTTTAGCAAAAAGTATTGAAGAATCTAAGATTATCCGAACAATTCCCGGTATTGGCGAAAAAATCGCTGCAACGATTATTTCTGAAATTGGGGAAATTGAAAAGTTTAATCATCCTAAGAAACTAGTCGCTTTTGCCGGTCTTGATCCAAGTGTCTTTGAATCTGGTACCTTCAAAGGTACCTACAATCGAATAACCAAAAGAGGCTCGAGCAGACTACGGCAAGCTTTGTATATGGCTGTTAAATGTGCTATTCGTGACTGTCGTAAACAGAAAACAACGGATGAAATCCTTCCTCGTAATAAGAAATTACGGGCGTTTTATGATAAAAAACGAGAAGAAGGAAAACCATTTAGAGTAGCTGTAATAGCTTGTGCAAACAAACTCTTACATTGGATTTATGCACTATTAAAAAACAAAGCTTCTTTCCAAGACTTAGCTTAATTTAACAGTTTAACCAAGTGATCCTGAACTTTCCAAATCTAATTTGGACGGTTATTTGGTATGCACAAATTTAGTATATCATGATATTTTTATTATTTTTAATGAAAATTATTGACAACTATTAGCTGGTTTTGTTGAATAACGATTAGCTTATATTAGCTGGTTTAATGAAATCGTACTTTACAGTAAAAATTACAAAATATTCAAAAATATGTAAAAATAGAGGGGATTTTAAAAATGAGACGAATATTTATATAGAATGATAGATTTCATGAAAGGAGAATTAATAGTAATGAAGAAATTAGCATATGTTTTAGTTATTGTCCTTACAGTCATTTTTACACTTCCTACACCGACTTTTGCCGCTGCTACTAAACACTTAGGAACTGAACAAGTATACTTCCCTATTTCATCATCCGGGGAGGCAATAGTTGAAGAAACCAAATATTATTCAACTGGTGGAGATTATAGGCTGTGTTTTAGTAATATAACACCTTATAATCATCTTGGAGTAACCGTATTGGAAACTGATGAAGCAGGTAATCCGAGTGAATATGTACTTTTGGATTTATACACTGTTAATAATGCAACCTCATTTTGCACCACCTTTAATGTGGAACCATATGTAGATGGTACAAACAATTTAGCTGAGTTAGAATTTAGATTTGAGGCAACTAAAGCTGATACTATAAATGTTGATTTTTATGACTGATTTTAATATATATATTTTTATAAATTAAAAATTTAAGACAATAAATATTAACAGTATACTAAATAGAACATTATTAAAGTACTGAATTAAAGTTTCAATTCAGTACTTTTTTGTTACACTATTTAATCTTATAATTATCACAAAATTAATAATAAACCTTTTTACAATTATTCATACATACAATCTTGTTTTTAAAATCAAAATATTTATTTTTTATCTTATAAAGGTATTTTTATACTATCTCCTACTTGAAGAGTAAGACCCGCTTGCTCATAGACAGGACCAAAAACTAATACCTGTTCTCCAAGTTCACTTGGTACCTCGCCCTTGCTAAAAATAGGAACGATTCTTTCTCCATTAGCTATTAATAAAACACCCGATTTAGAATTATCAAAAGTATAACCATACCCATTAACTCTTTTCCTTGCAGTAAG
Source organism: Lysinibacillus sp. SGAir0095 (assembly GCF_005491425.1). Taxonomy (NCBI): domain Bacteria; kingdom Bacillati; phylum Bacillota; class Bacilli; order Caryophanales; family Bacillaceae; genus Lysinibacillus; species Lysinibacillus sp. SGAir0095. Next base: position 3,417,022 of record NZ_CP028083.1, read on the forward strand.
GAATTGATATTCTAGTTGACTCATTACATGATATTGGTTTTTAATTTCATCCTGAATGTTTAAAATATCAGAACCCGTAAGAATTAATCTTGTTTCTAGTGGTGAAAATTCCATACGGATGATTTTATATGTTTGGCCTTTAAATTCAAATTCTTTGTTAATATTCACCGATTCTCTACCTAATATAGCGGATTGATCAATATAAAAATCAAGTCCCCATAAAGCTTCTTTATATTCAGTTTTTCTTTCTTTATATATTGTTAGGTCTTCAATTTCTAATTGAACGCTTTTACCAGCAAATTCTTTTATTGATTCAAAGGAAAGTGCTTCAAATACTTTATTCTCTTTACTATTATAATATCTGCTCCCCCATCCCACACTCTTTAATTTCTTATGCTTACCTTGAACTATTAAATTGATTGAACTTTGTCCTTCAAACAAATCAATATAGTAATTTTCAAGACTGGTTTTATTACTCTGATAAGTTAATAAAAGTTTTGTTTCCTTATCATCAATCATTAGCATCTCAAAATTAACTTTTATATCGTTTTTTTCATCAAAAAATTCTTGAGCAAGTGCTTGTCCATAGCCTTTAATTACTCCCATTCTTACTCCTATATCATCTATATGCATACTCGAAAATATGTTATTTATTTGTCCTATTTTATCTTCAACAATAACACTTTTACTATCAACCTTTTGAAATGTAAAACTACAAGCTATCAACAAAGTAAGTATTGATGAAACAATACGTAAAGTATTAGCCATTGTAACACCTCCTAATGAAAGTATTCCAAATGCCTATAAAATTAATACTAGGTACGAGTATAATTTTATATTTCATTATTTTAGATAAACCAAAATTTTGTTCCTTCAAATAAAATAAATTGCTTAAAAATAAGAGCTGTTGCATAAAATTGCGTTAAAATGGATTCTTTTTATATTTTTTAAAGTAATGATTTTAACTAGAGGATACTTATTTGCAAACGAGAATTAATACTCTTGAATTACGTCGATATTAGTTCAAAACAAACAAATCCATTTCTACTTTTTTACTGTTTGTATTATAAATTCAACTTCATTCTCTTTATTCAATAGCGATATAGTTTTAGCTTTTTCAATAATTTCCAAATAATGTTCCTCAATTTCCTTTGTATTTTTAGGTTTATCTGTCAATACATCAATATAAATATAACGCTTTGGAAATTTATTAATATCCAACCTAATTGCTGAAATTTGTGTTTCTGTATCAGTATTGTTTTCTTCAATAAAAGACACTAATTTTAAATTTATTTCCTTAAACTCATTCATTGTTTCTTTCGCTACAAGTTTACCTCCAACTTCAACAACCTCCTCCATCTTGTTATTTTTCACCTGGACATTTATGAAATGTATAATACCCACCAATGTAATAAATGTTAAAGCAACAAAAAAAATCTTATTTTTTTTCATTTGAACACACCTCCTAGTAGAGGGTATGTCTAAATTCTTCAAAACATTAACCTATATATCTAAGTACGGTATTCAACAATCTGGCCCTTTTGTGGAATAATAAATTCATTTGAATAGCTCTAAACACCTTCCAAACATTGATGTTATTGCATTGTTGATTTTATAGACCATTTATAAACAGTGTCTCCAAAGGAGCGAATATCTTTGAGATAGTCGTATCCTTCTGGTGAACCATATCGGTTGAACATTCTTACTGCTACTACGTTTTCCTCTGGAATGACGAGCAGAGCCACATTTGTATAACCGAGTAATTGATAGGAGCCTTTAGGAACTGTATCCCCTATTTGATTAAAGTTATGGTTTGTGTCTTTAACAAACCATAAAAATCCGTTCTTATGAATAGGAAGTCTTGGGTTGGGCGTCTGAATGGATGTTGCCATTTGAATGATTTCTCTAGGAATAAGTTGTTTTCCTCCCCATTTTCCTTCTGTTAAATGAATGTAACCCCATAGGGCAAGCTCTTGTGCAGACACATACATATTCATTCCTGAACCATCTACTACATCTGTCTCAGTCCAAATGATGTCATCTGCATCTCTTAAAGTGTTTGCAATTTTTAAATGAGGCTGACTCATCTTAATCCATTCTGTTGATTGGAAGGCAAGTGGCTCAAAGACTTGCTCATTTACAATATCGGCAACAGATCGTCCCGTTGTTTTTTTGATAATAGTTGTCAACAAATCAATACTGGGACCTCTATATGCCCATGATTCACCGGGTTTATATTCACTTATTAATTTACCATTTTCTATTTTTAATCCATGGGTGTGAGTTAATAAATGACGAATGGTTACACCTTCGTATGCTGACAAATGAGAGTCTTCAACAAACTGTCGAATCGAATCATCAATGGAAAAGTAGCCATTGTATATAGCGTAAGCAGCAGCAAAACCTATATAAGCTTTTCTTACAGAGGCAATGTGGAATTGAGTGTCTGATTTCACATCTCTAGCATGTATATCATTCGACTGTTTACCAAAATAAGATTCTGTTACGACTTTGTCGTTTTGAATAATATATAAAGCGCCTCCGCTGGAACCCATCTTTTCTGCACTTTCTTTTACATGAGTATGTACTCCTTCAAACGTGTTTGTGTAATCTTTTTCTAATATCAATTTAATCACTCTCCTATAAAAATCGAGTAGGAGACTAACCATTATTTGGCTAGTCGACCTCTCACACCACCGTACGTACGGTTCCGTATACGGCGGTTCAACCTTTTAAGTATCGTTGCTCATAAAGTAAGGAGATGTCTTTTAGTTTCCACTTTATGAGCCTATCTTTTGTTATTGCTCGTTGGAGGATTTCACTTCGTGATATTCTCCAATATCCCTTACGGGAGTTTGCTAATTTCATTGCGTCATCATGGTTAGTTCCATATTTACGAAGCATCTTATATTTAGTCTTTGGTTTCTTCCATCTCTTCCATATGAGTTGTCTTAATCGATGGTTTAACCATTTCTGAGTTTCAAAAATGAATTTCTTCATTCTTGAGATCCCGTAGTAATTAATCCATCCAGTTGTGATTTGATTAATTTTCTTTACTATTTCCTCAAAAGTTCCACTCATTTTCCGGCTTGTATTCTTCTTTAACTTGTCTTTGAATCGTTGCTTGGCCGACTTACTTGGTCGGCATCCGACTTTCCCATTAAATTTTGAATATTAAAGCCGAGGAATGTTGCTGATGTTGCACCACAAACCTTACTTTTCTTTTGGTTAATTGTTAAATGTAGGTCATCCTCGATGTATTTCTTGATACTTTCCATTACCCGCTCCCCAGCTCGAACACTTTTCACATAGATGACGAAATCATCCGCATACCTAATAAAACGATGTTCTCTCTTTTCTAATTCTCTATCTAGTTTATTTAAATAGACATTTGCTAAAATAGGAGACAAAGGTCCACCTTGCGGAGCACCATCTTTCGTTTCGATATAGATATCTCGGTCAAGAATACCTGAACGAAGGAATTTCCATATTAATTTTAAAACAATTTTATCTGATATGAATTCTTCTAAATACGCTCTTAACCTTTGATGATGTATTGTGTCGAAGTAACTTTTCAAATCACAGTCTACTACAACTCGATAACCTTCTTCGTAATATTGTTGTGCTGATTTAATAGCTTGGTGGGCGTTTCTGCCCTTCCGAAATCCAAAACTATATTCTGAAAAGTGTGGGTCTATAATCGGTTCAATTACTTGAAGAATAGCTTGTTGGACGACTCTATCTAAAACGCAAGGTATTCCTAGATATCGTTTAGAACCGTCCGGTTTTGGTATGGCAACTCTTTTGACTGGTTGAGGTTGGTAAGTTCCATCTTTTAGCTTCCTTTTAAGAGGTTCGTAGTATTTCTTCATGTGTGACTTTAATTGTACTACTGTAATTCCATCAACCCCTGGTGCACCATTATTTGCTTTTACTTTCTTGTATGCTCTCCAGAGATTGTTATTTGCAATGACTTTATCGATTAAATTGATACCATCCTGTTCTTTCATATCCATATTGATATTCCTACGCACTCCTATTTACCCTTTAGTTTCCAACTTATCTCTTAACAGGTAGCCATCTTTCGGACTTTACCACGATGTTTTCTGCGATTATACGGAATATCTATACCTCCTTGTTTTCCAAGATTTAAGATTGTTCAGTCCTTCATTTCCGAAAAGAAACTACTATGACGTCTGCTGACTTCTCATAATTCATCAAGTTATCACTAAATTGATTGTTAATTGAATAACCCTCATGAGACCTCCCCGGGTAAGAGTAATAACCTTCTTCTCATGTAACTGCTATATTTACTGTACGGGATTTGGGCAGTATTGGACTTCGTTTTGTAATGCAAACTCGTCCGTCCCGATTCAGCCTTGTATATAGTTTCTGTTCGTCAGTTCAAGAATTTGCGTCCGGCTTCCTTCAGATTCCGCGTCACCACGGACACCCTTGCCATTCGCTAACAGTTCCTACTGCCAAGCCTGTAGTGGACTTTCACCACCAAGTTATTACCCATGCCGGGCGCACATTAAAAAATGCCCCCAATATAATTGGAGGCACTGTGCAACATTACTGTTTTTAACCATTAAGGACACCAACACAAGTTATTTCACTTACGTCACCTGTATAACTATTATAATCATAGTATAATTTAAAAATTTTAGAAATAATCAGTTTTTTTAATTTTGAACATCATTTACATCCTAGTCTATTTCTTTCAGTTAACCTTAACCGGCCCTGTTCGTCTAAATGTAATCCTTCACCTCGACTACATTACATAAATAATTTGTTTTATCTTGCTCCACAATCTAGCCCAATTCATGAAGAAAGAACCTCTCCTTATTTAAGGAAAGTTGGCAATAGGTAAGCATTTGATGTTATCTCCAGCTTTTCCCCTGCTCCACACGGAACGTGATAGTTTCCCATCATTCCGCGTTCCATCTAGCGATGGTTTTGTTAATTATAAGTTTCAAGTTACTCTTAGTGATTTGGGTTATTCGATTAGTTGTAACTCACATTTCTTCCGATATTTATTAATATTTTCAAGCATCGGTTGTGTGATACCCAAACTCTTCATGAGTGTGTTTATCTTAGATGTGTCTGTCATATGGATTAATTTATGAACATCTTTATGGAGGATCCGTAAGTTATTGAACTTGTCATTTCCTCCTAGATGCAGAGGAATAAAGTGGTGACAGTGCACCTCTTGTGCTTGAAGGAATATACCTGTAATTTCACAGTTTCCTTTTTTCATACTGTATCGACTAATCCGGTTATCCATATATTCGACACTTCGTGTTAGAATCTTCGATTCCATCAGTAGGGCTATTTCTTGCTTGATATTTTTGTGTAGATTTTTATGAATCTGCCCTCGTCCTTCTGCCGTGAATGGAGTAAGGCTTTGAGTAAAGCAAATAGTATTCTTTGTCTGCACATTTGCTAGTGGATAAAGATAAATATCAGCAATTTTAAATGTTTTACATCCCACGCTGTAAAATTTCTTATAAGATGGGGGTGGATTCGTTGGATGTGCATACTTCCCGATTGACCTAAGACGATTGTACATCATTGCACTGATTTCATAGGCAAGACGTGAGAACGCTAAGTTGACGTGTGTCGCTCTATTAAAGTAATTATGTAACCCTAATACAAAGCTATTGAAACGCATAACGTTTTGAATGGTTGGTGAAGAACGAAGTTCTTTTACTCGTTTCTTCGCTTCAGCTTTTATCTTCTGTATCTTTTCGGGACGAACAAAAGTGTGGGCCACTCGCTTTTCACCTTTTCTATTTGCGCGAATGGTAAAACCAAGAAAGGCTGATTCATTTTTACGTAGGTTAATAATCTTCGATTTTTCTGGTGAAATATCGAGTTTTAGCCGTTCTTTAAGAAATAGCTTTACAGCATGAAACCACCTTTCGGCGGTTTTTGCATCTCGACAGAGAATTTTAAAGTCATCAGCATAACGAACTAAATATCCTTCTTTCAATTGGGTTTTCTTTTTAGCAAGGAGTTGACCTTCTCTTGTCTTGAGTGGTTTATGTAGGGGGAACAACTCCCATTGCTTGGCTACCCATTGATCTAATTCATTTAATACAATGTTTGATAGTAGTGGTGAGAGCAGCCCACCTTGTGGAGAGCCTTTTGAGGGTACACCTTCTCCATCAATCTCTGATTTTAGCATTTTGGCTATACATGCAAGGACTTGCCTGTCTCTAATACCTAAATTCCAAAGTTGTTTAATCAGTAGGGTGTGATTGATATTGTCAAAAAAGCCTTTAATATCAATGTCCACAACGTAGTGGAGTTGTGACTGATTGACTAGGTATTGGATTCTGGCCATTGCATGATGAGTAGACCTTAACGGTCTAAATCCATAACTATGATTGAAGAAATGGGCTTCTGCTATTGGTTCTAATACTTGTTTGAAACACTGTTGAATAATTCTATCGAGGATACATGGAATGCCGAGTGGTCTCATTTTGCCATTATGTTTTTCTATTAGCTTCCTTCTTACTTTCTTCGGGCGATAATTCTTGAGCTGTTTTCGTATTTCTTCTATTAAATCGTTCTCAGTATATTTCTCAATATCTAAAATGGTTTTCCCATCTGTACCTGGGGTTTTGGAGCCTTTATTTGACTTGATTATGCGATACGCCAATAAAATATTATTCCTCGACGTGATGATGCCGTATAAATGGTGGAATGTTTCTTTATTATTAGCTCGCTTATGTAAGTCTGTATATGTTTCGGTCATACCATAATAATCCCAATATCGTAGAGCTTGCACTGTGGCATCATTCCTTCATGAAGTGATGTTCCCACATTCTTACCCGACCGGTGCAATACACATTTGAAAAATAATTATAACTACCACTAGACTTGGGGCTGTTCCTCCACCTACATTACAAAGGCTTCGTCAGTCGTACCCCTACCCTCACAAGGATAAATGCATTTCGATTAAATTCTTATAGCAAACGTTTCAGGTGACAGCCTTCATTACAACGTTCCTTACTTTCCAAGTACCTTACAACGTAGCTATCCATTCTTAACGTAGGTGCTTCCTTTAAGCCTGTGAACTAGATACCGCCATTGTCCGGTATAGTGTATTTCAGAGGGCGCATTTTTACTCCACACCATTCACCCCATCGTAAGATGGTACTTGCGTTTCCGCATGCTCAATCTATAGACCCTTACCTTCGGAAGTTTGTCAGTTCTTTTATGATAGAACTATTCTCACCATATCAAGTTTTTCAGCCGTGCGGCATATCCGTTGGCATACCTTCTCTAAAGGAGTGGCTACAGCCTTCGTTCTGCCGAATCTACCTGTGCTTCACACCCTATAACCTGTCAGTCATAACGCATGCAGGAGTATTGACGGGATAGTTTCAGAAAACATGGTTTCTTCATTCCTATCCTCCGCTATAAAGTTAAGATTTTGCCGTGCAAACTCTCCTGTATTTCACGTAGTGAAACGCTTATAACAGAACTTGTCGCGCGCGCCCGATTGTTGAATAACGATTTGTTTAAAAGAACTAATTTTTGGTTCCTTTTTCTTGAAAGTCATTTATTAATATCTATATTCAGGCAAAAAATTCCCATTGAGAAAATTGGAATCCTTTTTATTATTTAATATTTACATCAAAGACATATGAAATATTCCCTTCATCCCACTTTGCATTAACTTCATAAATATAATACCCCTCATTTGTAGGAAGGGTGATTTCATCTTCTCTAATATCTATAGAATTAATGATCCCGTCTTCACCTTCCTCGCTCATTTTTAACGAAAGAGGGCTTTCATCAAATTCAATTTTTATTTTAGTACCTTTCTCCAACTCTAACGTATCAAATTCATCTGCTAACCCTTTTTTATCTAAAAGGCTTTTTTTATTAGCTTCAAAATCCTCTTCAACCCACCCGAAATCTCCTATTATCATTGTATATTCTTTATTATCACTAACAACTTTGCCTTCTATTGGTTCAAACGTATCAAAAGAAGATAAAACATTACATCCAGATATACAAATAACTGAAAATATCAAAATAAGAATTTTTTTCATACTTCTTCCTCCTATATATCACTATAAGTACTCCTCTAAAGATTTAATTCATTTTAACAAAAAATAACTATTAACTATAAATTGTATTAAATGTTTTACAATTTATTACAATCGCAATACATTATTGTATAATTTTCCCATAAACTATAGGAGGTTGGATATGAGAAAATTATTCTTAGGATTTCTCTTAATGGGAGGCAGTTTTTTATTTTATGATGAGGTAGATGCAGCCGAATTAAGTAATTCGACTGAAGAACAGCAAGTAGCACAAACTGAAGCAGAAGTAGAAACGATTTATTTTACTGAAGATCAAGATATTTTAATAACTGATGATGTCATTATTAGAAGACTCTCTGATTCACCAAGTGTCGAAATGGCTAATTTATCATTAAAAAGGAACTATATTAATACAGGTATTTCACTTCTAGGTGCTGGAGAATGGGACCTAATTGGCGACGAATTTGTTGGAAGTAAATCTAGTATTTATCCATCCCATGGGGGAGATTACCGCGTATCTCTCGTTCAATCTAAGTATGGTCCTTATCTATACTCTTTAAGAGAACATGATACTTTAATTGATACTACTGTAAAAAATTTCAATTTTTCTGGTGCAGGTGTTTTTGAAATGATATTCCCTAATATTTCAGGATATTGTGACGGGGATGATGGGCTAGCTGAATTTTTCATTTATAAATCTACTATGCAATCTACAGCAGACTATATATCTTTTTGGGATTAATTGGAATATTAATAGTCACAATTCTACTATTGTTTTATAAAAATAAGAAGGGGCTTACTTTTATATAGATGAGTAAGCCTCTTTTACTATTGAAGAAAGGATTTATATCGAGTTGTATTCTAATAACTTAACCTATTGCTAAGTGATCAAGCTAATAAGTTCTATTAAAAATAGGGGAAATACTCACTTATAGTGAATAAATCTAATAATGAATGTGCGTTTCTAAAAAACAAGCTAGAATGTTGACTATCAAGATTATAATTATTCCCTTTTGCATGTTGAACTAAAGCATCTGTTAGTTTATTAAAAATACTGATATCTGACCAAAGTGCGTACCATTCCCTCAAAATCCAGGCCCTGCCATGATAGAAATCAAAACAAAAAAGAATATAATTAAGGATACTATAAAAATTTCTCTTTTATTAATGTGACTAGCTTTTCTATTTTTATATATTTTTTTCCTATAATTCCCTTGAATTTCCCTTTTTTTCTGATTTTTTTTTTCTACGGTCATTACACCAGGCTCCCTTTCATCTAATTATTAATCTTGTTGTCTAATTATCCCTAATATTTCAATACAATATATATTTCTTAAACTAATCTGCTCCGTTATTTAACTATATTAAATACAATCTCACCTTAACATTAACAAAATTATACAAAACATTTACTGATTCTTACTATCGTGATAGGTAAGCTTTTGAAGTTATCGCCAGCTTTTCCCCCACTTCACACCGTACGTGCGACTTTCACCGCATACGGCGTTCCAATTAATTCAATTCATTCGATTTTTATGTAAGGACAAGATGTAATGTGGAATTAGATTGCTTCATTCAGACATTGCTCACGCAATTCATTTACTTTGTTTAGTTGCTTCTTATCTAATTGAAGTACTTTCGTTAGTACTTTTATTTTATCGTGGTCTTTAAGGTGGATTAGTCGATGAATTGATTCATTGACAATAATTAGATTGCCATAAGAATCATCTTGCGATAGATAATATGGAGTTTTGTGATGACAGTGCCAGTCGTCAAAGCAAAGTTCAACCCCTGTTACAGCGCATTTACCATATTGCGCAATGAATCTACTAATACGGTTATCGTTATACTCGATGGAACGTTGAGGAATAAACTGTTTCATCACAGTAATAAGCGTTTGTTTATTAATAGCTTTCAAACTATGATGAATTTTGTTTCTACCTTCGGTAGTATAATTACAGATGGTTTGTGAGAAGTTTAAATTTATTCGGCAACGTTGGGCATGAACTGGAGCGAGTGCCATCTCTTTAATTTTATAAATCTTGCATTCGTATCCGTTATACCTTTTCAGTAAGGATTTCGTGAAGTCTTGAAGCGTTGCTTCTTTTCTAATGCCTTTTAAACGATTATGTAGCGCTCTGTGAATTCGATGGCTCAGCTCGGTTAAATCATCTGTAATGTGCGACGCAACAGCGTAATAATTTTGAATCCCCATTACAACCGTATTAAATCGCCAGATATTTTCAAGACATTGATGTTTTTGTATCGCTATAATTGCCTTTTTCAACTTTATTTGTGCATTTCTTAGTGCTTTCTTCGTCATATGTGAGTGTGCAACATATAGGGTACGTTTCGCTGTTTTCTTAGGATGTGCTTTAATACGAAAGCCTAGAAATTCTGAAGAATTTTTCTTTAGGTTCACAACCTTCGATTTCTCATCGCTAATCTCTAGCTGCAATCGTGTTGAGAGAAAATCTTTAACTGCATGGAACATTCGTATTGCTTGTGAGCGTGTACGACAGAGAATCTTAAAATCATCTGCATACCTCACGATATAGCAATGCTTTAGATTCGACTTTTTTAACGCTTGGTTCTTACTCATTTTGTTTTTGTAAGTCCTCTTCGTTTCGAAGTTTTCCCATTGATTACTAACCCACCAATCAAGTTCATTTAATACAATGTTTGATAGGAGTGGCGATAGTATACCACCTTGAGGTGTTCCTCTTGTTGGATAGCCTTCAGCTACGATTTCTGCTTTTAAAAGGCGAGAAATAATGGAAAGAAGAGCTTTGTCCCGGATGCCCATTGTCCACATTTGTTTGAGCAGTTTCGCATGATTTACGTTATCAAAGAATCCTTTTATATCTACGTCTACACAATGATATAGACACGCTCGATTTATTAATGTTTCGAAACGCGCCTTTGCGTGATGTGTACTACGGTTCGGTCTAAACCCATAGCTATGCTTATAAAATCTCGCTTCACAAATAGGTTCTAATACTTGTAAAATACACTGTTGAAATAATCTATCCCAGATTGTCGGGATTCCTAGCGGGCGTGTTTTACCATTCACCTTCGGAATAAAAACACGTCGTACTGCCTGAGGGCGATAGTGTTTAAACATCTTTTGTATCGTTGATACAACTTTAGATACTTGTAAATGTTTAATATCTTCAATTGTTTGTCCATCAAACCCAGCTGTTTTACTACCCGTATTTTTCTTGATATTACGGTACGCTAATTGAATATTTTCACTTGATTGCATTAAATCTATTAAATCATAAAAAATTTTGACCACTAACACTGCGAGCATATAACCTATCAAATTGTTTTTGCATGTCATAGTATTCGTTATGTCTCAGTTTCTTTCGTTTTAACAAGTCGGTGGCTCCTTATGGAGCTGAACCTCTATTAGTCTCACGAGAACCTTATTAATCGTTGAAGAACTGCCTTTCATGGTGAATAAATCTTTTATTAATCTAGTGGCGATCCCTCCACGTTCATTACACGCTTCGTCGGTACTGTGCCACCACTTTCACTGATATAAAGGAAAGTTATATACTCGCTAATCTCACGGTTATTTTCCTTTCCAACGTCTCACCGAGAGTAAGCTCTCCACGTTATCAGCTTACCACGTTGAATATTATCTATTATGGAACAAACTTAGGTGCCTCCTATGAGCCTGTTAGCATTTCATGTGCCTGTAACACAAGATGGACTTTTATATTATGGATTCTTACTCATCCACAGCTAACTTCACATTTAGTGATATACACATTTCTATGTATTGCCAGTCTAGACCCGTACATTCAGAGGTTCGTCAGCAATATGGTTTACTGTCCAATTACGTTGCATTCTCACCTTATTCGTTCAACCCAAGCACCATGATTTACACCACCCCATCGGGTAGGATTTCGGCAGCCGAACTGTTACGGTAAATTCTTGTGCCTATTAGCCGAGCTTATAACACGCTTTTCCTTACTAAGCAGCGTGCTATTCGACGCAGGGGAAGTCCTTCGGAGCGTTACTTCCTCATTTGACTTCTTGATAATATCCTTCAATTTCAGTTCATAAATTGCCTGACCTTTACCAAGATTGCGTTGACCACATCTCATTTGAATCAGGAACGTGTCGCACCCACAATATGGCCCTATTGTTGAATAACGCTAGATAGAATTTTACATAGTGAACGTAACTGTAGTATAAACGATGAGGAAAAAATTAAAGTAATCGAATTGCAAATATTTTGGAGATACAATCGAATCAAAAACTACTCATGAGTTCAGTAATGCAAATTCGAAGCAGTTATATTATTGACGGTTCGGGCTACCCAAAAAGTATTTTCGATTCATACCCAGAAGAAGAACATCTCAAAGAATTATCGGAATCTAACAGAAGTGCAGGAACATGTTTGCATTGAAACATACTTCGCTATGTACTTTACCAGATTAGTTAATAACATTATGCTCGCTTTCTGGAATTGTACAGCTATCATAATAAATAAAAAAATAAATAATAAATCTCTTGATAGCTATTAAAATATGAAAATAAAGTGGTTATAATGTTTCTGATTAACTAGTTATATCATAAATAATACAAACAAATATGCTAACAAGGGAAAACCCCAGGCAACAGTTATTCCAATACATTTTATCGTTTGGAATTACTTCTGCTTGGGGTTTTTGTGGTTGTGTAAATAAAACGGAGGAAAAGAAAATGCAACAACTATCAGTAACATTGACAATCCCCATACCAGCCGATTCAGTAGTCATTTCAAAAGTAGAATTGGAAGAACTAAAAAATGCACAGCTGGTAGGCGTTTATTGGTCCATGAAAGATCTTGAAAATAGAATTAAACGAAAAAACGAGTGGATAAAAGAAAACATTCTGTACCCAGCAAATTTCAAGAAAATTCTTGATGTTGAATCGGGTGGCTTTGTCTTTTATCCAAAATCAAAAGGCCAAACTTGGTCTTTTCAGGCCACGAAAATGGCTGAGTTTTTAGAAAAACATTTTAAAGATATTTATTCTTAATACCAAGAATATTAGAGGGATAAAATTTATCGATTAACTTCTCTTTAAAATTTATTGCTTATAAAAAGGAATTTCATTGTTAATAATAGAACACATGTTCGCAAATTATATTTCATTAGAGGTGAATAGCGATGGCCAGCATTCAAAAGCGTGGAAAGACATATCAATATACAATTAGCCGGATGGTCGATGGGAAACCACAACCTATTCGAAAGGGAGGTTTTCATACAAAAAAGGAAGCAACAATTGCAGCAGCTGAAATGGAAGCTATGTTAAATAAGGGGGTTATCCCTTTCTTAAAACCAGCACCCTTTGACGAATACTTTGAAAACTGGGTAAAACTATACAAAAGCAACTTAGCAAAAGCAACTTTAAAACATTATAGCTACACGTATGACCGCATTAAAGAATTTTTTTATAATACGCCTTTACAAGAAATTTCAACACAAGATTACCAAAAGTTTTTGAACCAACTAGGAGCTAACCGTTCAAAAGAAACTGTAGAAAAAGTAAATGGTCATATTCGTGCGTGCGTACTTGATGCAGTTGACGAACAAATTATACCCCGAGACTTCACTAGAAAAGGTGAATTGAAATATACTGTTGATGCAAAAGAAGAATCGGAAAAATATTTAAATTATAATGATAGCATTTTGTTATTAAATCGTCTTAAAAAGCAATTAGATAAAGGATTAGAATATTATTTGCTGTTACTAGGTTTAACATCTGGAGTACGTTTTGAAGAATTGGTTGGACTTATATTTAGTGATTTTGATTTCGATAATAATGAAATTTATATAGATAAAACATGGGGATATAATAGCAGAATGCCTATGGGATTTGGACCACTAAAAAATAAAGCTTCTAAAAGAAAAATCAAATTAGAGAAAACAACAATGGAGCTATTTAAAAATCTTTTTAAAACAATTCCAGATAATGAACATCATTTAGTATTTTATAACGAAAAATCAATATATAAAGTAATTACGAATGAAAGAGCAAATGATGCTTTAAAGGAAATTTTACTTGAATTAAATATTCGACCCTTGGTTACCATGCACGGTTTACGACATACTCACGGTAGTATTTTATTACACAAAAAAGCATCCTATCAATACGTGAGTAGACGTTTAGGTCATAAAGACATACAAACAACCTTGAGAGTTTATGCACACCTTCTAAAAGAAACATTAGAAGAAAATGATCAAATAGCGCTCGAAACATTTACAGAAATGTATGATGAGTAGTCATTAACATATTACATTGTACAAGTACAACTAATTCGTCATAAGCTCACGTTTATTTTTCTAAACGTGGGCTTTAGTTTTTCTCTTTTTTATATTTAATGTACCTTTCAATTGTAAGAAGATAGTGGTCTTTTGAATTAGGAAATTCTTTTTCAATAGTCTCTTTTAGAGTGTTAGTAATTTTATCATCTCCATTATATAACCCTCTATTGATAATACCGTTAAAACGCCCTACATAGTCCTTTGCAGAACTCTCGCTAATATTATACTCCTTCATCAAATAATCCTTAAATTCCATCTTCATCCCCCTTTAGAATATATTATTCAAAAGAATTCTATAACCATTCATAAAATCCTTTTTGGATAACAGCTTGTGTAAAAACTTGTGTAAAAGAAATCTGATAATGTGTAAAAACTGTGTAAAACAATATCAATTCTTATCGTTTTCTATCGTAATCCTGAAAATGCAAAAAGCTCATAAACCCTATCATATCAAGGTTTATGAGCTTTCTTAACTTTTTAATCGTAACGTAAATTAACGTAAAGATACCGGTGGTCGGGGTCGAACCGACACTCCAGAGGAACACGATTTTGAGTCGTGCGCGTCTGCCAATTCCGCCACACCGGCATATTAACATATAAAAAAAATCGGTTATCCCGATAAAAAAATTGGAGGCGGCAACCGGATTTGAACCGGTGATAAAGGTGTTGCAGACCTGTGCCTTACCACTTGGCTATGCCGCCATTAACTGTATTTGGAGCTAAAAAACAGGGTAATCTTCAATAGCATCTTGGCAATATGGTATTCTACCACTGAAAAAATTCCTAAAATGGCTGGGGTACCAGGATTCGAACCTGGGCATGACGGAATCAAAATCCGTTGCCTTACCGCTTGGCTATACCCCAATAGTATTAATAAGAAAGTATTTATAAAAAATGGGGCGACTGATGGGAATCGAACCCACGAATGCCTGAACCACAATCAGGTGCGTTAACCACTTCGCCACAACCGCCACAATAGTATATTTTATTTCAATAAAAAATGGGGCGACTGATGGGAATCGAACCCACGAATGCCTGAACCACAATCAGGTGCGTTAACCACTTCGCCACAACCGCCATAATGTTAATATTTTTTATGAAATTGGCAGGGGCAGTAGGAATCGAACCCACACTGACGGTTTTGGAGACCGTAGTTCTACCTTTAAACTATGCCCCTATAAAAGGAATGGTGGAGGGGGACGGATTCGAACCGCCGAACCCGAAGGAGCGGATTTACAGTCCGCCGCGTTTAGCCACTTCGCTACCCCTCCAGATAAATGGTGCCGGCGAAAGGAGTCGAACCCTCGACCTACTGATTACAAGTCAGTTGCTCTACCAACTGAGCTACACCGGCATTTATCTATATGGTGGGTCAGGACGGAATCGAACCGCCGACACTTAGAGCTTCAATCTAATGCTCTACCAACTGAGCTACTGACCCATATATTTTATAAAAAATGGCGGTCCCGACCGGGATCGAACCGGCGATCTCCTGCGTGACAGGCAGGCATGTTAACCGCTACACCACGGGACCATTTGGTTGCGGGGACAGGATTTGAACCTGCGACCTTCGGGTTATGAGCCCGACGAGCTACCACTGCTCCACCCCGCGATAATAATATTGTGTTTCTTCTATTGTACCATAAAGTTAATATGGTGGAGGATGACGGGCTCGAACCGCCGACCCCCTGCTTGTAAGGCAGGTGCTCTCCCAGCTGAGCTAATCCTCCGACTGGATATTTTATAAATTCAAATGGTGACCCGTACGGGATTCGAACCCGTGTTACCGCCGTGAAAGGGCGGTGTCTTAACCACTTGACCAACGGGCCAATTCATTATGTAATCTGGCGGAGAGTAAGGGATTTGAACCCTTGAGACAGTGTTAACCGCCTACACGATTTCCAATCGTGCTCCTTCGGCCGCTCGGACAACTCTCCAAGAAGCATGGCTCCGAAGGTAGGACTCGAACCTACGACCGATCGGTTAACAGCCGATTGCTCTACCACTGAGCTACTTCGGAATAATTATATGGTAAGCCTAGCGACGTCCTACTCTCACAGGGGGAAGCCCCCAACTACCATCGGCGCTAAAGAGCTTAACTTCCGTGTTCGGTATGGGAACGGGTGTGACCTCTTTGCCATCATCACTAGACTTTAAACGAAAGACAAGATTTATTATATCATATTCGATGTGAAAGTCAATACTTTTCAGTAAAAATTTTCTTCGAATTTCTTATTCTTTCAAAACTGGATAAAGACATTGATTGCGTTCAAGATTTGGTTAAGTCCTCGATCGATTAGTATTCGTCAGCTCCATGTGTCACCACACTTCCACCTCGAACCTATCTACCTCATCGTCTTTGAGGGATCTTACTTACTTGCGTAATGGGAAATCTCATCTTGAGGGGGGCTTCATGCTTAGATGCTTTCAGCACTTATCCCGTCCACACATAGCTACCCAGCGATGCCTTTGGCAAGACAACTGGTACACCAGCGGTGTGTCCATCCCGGTCCTCTCGTACTAAGGACAGCTCCTCTCAAATTTCCTACGCCCACGACGGATAGGGACCGAACTGTCTCACGACGTTCTGAACCCAGCTCGCGTACCGCTTTAATGGGCGAACAGCCCAACCCTTGGGACCGACTACAGCCCCAGGATGCGATGAGCCGACATCGAGGTGCCAAACCTCCCCGTCGATGTGGACTCTTGGGGGAGATAAGCCTGTTATCCCCGGGGTAGCTTTTATCCGTTGAGCGATGGCCCTTCCATGCGGAACCACCGGATCACTAAGCCCGTCTTTCGACCCTGCTCGACTTGTAAGTCTCGCAGTCAAGCTCCCTTGTGCCTTTACACTCTACGAATGATTTCCAACCATTCTGAGGGAACCTTTGGGCGCCTCCGTTACCTTTTAGGAGGCGACCGCCCCAGTCAAACTGTCCACCTGACACTGTCTCCTACCCGGCTTACGGGTATGGGTTAGAATTTCAATACAACCAGGGTAGTATCCCACCGACGCCTCCCTCGAAGCTGGCGCTCCGAGTTCTCTGGCTCCTACCTATCCTGTACAAGTTGTACCAAAATTCAATATCAGGCTACAGTAAAGCTCCACGGGGTCTTTCCGTCCTGTCGCGGGTAACCTGCATCTTCACAGGTACTATAATTTCACCGAGTCTCTCGTTGAGACAGTGCCCAGATCGTTACGCCTTTCGTGCGGGTCGGAACTTACCCGACAAGGAATTTCGCTACCTTAGGACCGTTATAGTTACGGCCGCCGTTTACTGGGGCTTCAATTCAGAGCTTCGCTTGCGCTAACCCCTCCTCTTAACCTTCCAGCACCGGGCAGGCGTCAGCCCCTATACGTCACCTTACGGTTTTGCAGAGACCTGTGTTTTTGCTAAACAGTCGCCTGGGCCTATTCACTGCGGCTCTCATTGCTGAGAGCACCCCTTCTCCCGAAGTTACGGGGTCATTTTGCCGAGTTCCTTAACGAGAGTTCTCTCGCACACCTTAGGATTCTCTCCTCGACTACCTGTGTCGGTTTGCGGTACGGGCACCTCCCGCCTCGCTAGAGGCTTTTCTTGGCAGCGTGA